>JAITXH010000030.1 GCA_031284845.1 Puniceicoccales bacterium
AGCCGGGCAGGCGTCCACTCCGGTTTGCGCAGGTGAAACCGGGACAGCCCGGCATCAAAAAGGCGGGTAACGATTTTTTGCTCATCGGGGAAAGCGTCGGGCGGAGAGATCACGATGGCCAAAGCAGGATACTTTGCTTCGAGCACAGGCGGCACTTCTCCGACGACATTGCGACGGCGCATCCATCTGAAAATTTTTCGGAACGGCATGCGTCAACCTCCCTGAGTGGCTTGGATTAAAATCAAATGGCTTCCAGCGGGCAACTGTCGCGATGCCCACTCTGACCGCGGAACAACGGTCTCATCAAGCGCCACTGCGATGCCGTTGAATGTGCGCAGCCCAAGGGTGTTCATGAATTGCTCCAATGTAATGGCCTGCGAAATTTCTCGCGGTTCATTGTTCACAAAAATCTGCATATATGTTCATTTTCGGGTAAAGATAAAAACTTGTGACAATGTTGTTTCAAACAAAATATTTACAATATTGCATAATATTTTCCCCGTTTTTGGCCCCCCGGTATTTTTAATGGAGGGCGCTCCATGCGCGGTATTATCTGCTACAACAATTGGCTGAGCAGTGTTTTCGCGGGGACGACCACCGGGGCCAGGTGCTCTCTCAGAATCGAATGATAGACGCGCCTTTGGTTGGACATTGGAAATTATGAACAGGACCAAAATGCAGAGGGCTGCATTTTGGTCCACCCCCTCAAGGTCTCCTGTTCAGCTTCAGTGCGCCCGTTGCCATCGCTGAATGGGTGGATAAATTCAAATTCGTAGTGAAAGACGCAGGCAGCAACAAGCGGGTGTTCATCGGTGGTCTTGAGCCACGAAAACAAATCTTCGATAAGCCACGGGACACGGTCTGCCGGGGGTGCCATGTGGATAATTTCTTTTCCGCGAAAAACACCCACGCTGCGTGAACGGAAGTGCCCGGTGTCGGTTGCGAGGATATGCATCATTAACGCATGCGCTTCCAGTAAATCGGCAGACGCAGTGGCACTCCATTATGAAAGTTTTTTGTAGGCGGCGAAGGCGTTTTTGACTTCCTGAATTTCCCCCGGAGGCCCCCAGACCGTTTTGCCTTCAATTACGTCGGTTACCTATTCCAGGGTGAGGGTATTTTTTCGATGGCAAGCGCGGCGTGGATGCTGCGGATATTATTGATACGACGCAGACGTGGAGTGTTCCATTTCTCGAGTTGCGCGGCGTGGCGCCCCAAGTTGCCGCAAATCTCCGCAACCAGTTTTAAGATACGGGTCGTTAGCAAATAGGGCGGCGTTTTGGAGCCCGACATGCGGGTTTATTGCTATTTCAGTGCTCTTCTTCGGCGGTTTCCGGGCCGGCTTGGATTTGCTTGGTCATGATGCGCAATTCCGCAGCTAGTAACACGGTGAACAAGACAAGGAAGATGAAGAAGGTCAATTGCACGGAACCAGTGCCGATGTTCGAGACCGCCGCCATGACAGGCAAAATGTCTTGGATGGCCCAGGGCTGACGTCCGACTTCGGCGACTATCCAGCCCGCTTGAGAGGCAATGTAGGCGAGGGGAATCGAAAAGAGGCTGACCCATTGCAGCCAACGCAGGTGCTCGAATCGGCGGCGTTTCACCAGCAGCAGAGCGAGTGGGAAAAAGAGGAGGAAGTAGATGCCCAGACCAACCATCACGCGGAAGGAGTAAAAGACGAGGGGGACGTTGGGCACGGCGTCGTGCGGGGTGTTGAAATAGCCGTAACCGAAGTAGGCGAAGTTTTCGTCGAGGTGTGCTTTCGCGAGGCGGGCGGCATCGGCGTTACCGGCTTTTTTGGCGGTGCGGTAGTCGGCAAGGGCGGCGATGGCAAGTTTGCCGCGGCGGATTTTCTCGGACATGGACGGCTCCGTCTTGCCGTTCGCGGCAGGATAGCCGCCGCTCACGATGTCGCGGACGCCGGGGACGTAGCCGTCTATCTTGTGCGTGGCGAGGAGCGAGAGGAGCTTGGGAAAGCTCAGTTCCCAAAACATGGGCGGCTTGTCGTCGTCGTATTTTTTCTCGTAGTTGATGATACCGAGGGCGGTCATCCCGGCTCCGCGTGTGCCGTCGTAGAGGCCCTCCATGGCGGCGAGTTTCATAGGTTGCCGGGCGGCGACATGGTAGGCAGAACCGTCGCCGGTGGACATGGTGAGGAGGATGCCGATGAGGCCGACAAGGGCGGAGACTTTGATGCTGTCGAGGGCGAAGGGGATCTCACGCTTTTTCAGGAGAAACCAGGAACTGATGCCGATGACGACGACGGCACCGAGCATCCACGCGGAAAAGACGGTGTGGAAAAACTTGTTTACGGCGACGGGCGAGAAGACGAGTGCCCAGAAGTCCACCATCTCGTTGCGCACGGTGTCGGGGTTGAATCTCATGCCGACTGGGTGTTGCATCCAGGCGTTGGCGACGAGTATCCAAAGGGCGGAGAGAGTGGCACCGACGGTGGTGAGCCAAGTGGAGGCGAGGTGGAAGCCTTTGCTGACTTTATCCCAGCCGAAGAACATGACGGCGATAAAGGTGGCCTCCATGAAGAAGGCAAAGATGCCTTCGATGGCGAGCGGGGCACCGAAGATGTCGCCGACGAACCAACTGTAATTGGACCAATTGGTGCCGAACTCGAACTCCAGAATGATGCCGGTGGCGACACCGATGGCGAAGTTGATACCGAAGATTTTTTGCCAGAAGCGCGTTGTGCGGCGCCACTTGGGGTCGGCGGTTTTGACGTAAAGCGTCTCCATGATGGCCATGATGACGCCGAGGCCCAGTGTGAGCGGGACGAAGAGCCAATGGTAGATGGCGGTCAGCGCAAACTGGGCGCGGGACCAGTCAATGAGGGATGGGTCGAGGGCGGTGGTGGCGGATGTCATGGTGTGGCGGAGTGATTGATTGTTGGTTTGGAGAAATGGCTTTTACTTTTTTTGTGTGAGTTGGTCGGCGACAAAGGCGCTTTTTTCTTCTGACTTGTCGAATCGGGAATTGAGGAGGTTTGGGAAAAAAAAGATTTTTAACACGGCAAACATGATGAAAAGCTTGATGCCAATAATGGCCCATAGGGTCCGGCCAAGCGTCATGGCACGAAAACCGTCTATGTAAAACATGATGAATGATGGCAGGACATTTTTCACGAGGACTACTTTCTAGGTGTGCCGGGACAAACGGAACATGGGAACCGGAATTTGTCCGGTGAGGCACGATGGTCAAGGAATATGCGGGTTGTTGTATATTTCAGGTTATAATGTTGAGCACTGCGCACACACCCGTTTCCTCCGCGCCATGTCCGACGACTCCACTGATAACTCTGCCGGCGAAACGCGTGCCGCTCTCGCAGTGCCTGTGCCACCCGAAGCACGCTCTGCGCCTTGGGTGCAGCTCAGGTATTTCACATATCATCCCCATATCTACCGCAATATGATAGGGGCGGTCTCCGGCACGGTGCGTGCCGGAGCTATTGTCCAGGTCTACGACAAAGATGGATGTGTTTTCGGTTCAGGTTTTTGCAATCTGGGTGCCAAGGTCGCTCTGCGTGTCTTCAAACACGGCGCGGCACCTGCGGGGGAGGAGCACTGCATTGAGGCGTTGCGCAGGGCTGCGGGCTTGCGCCGTGACTGGCTCCGGCTCGATGAGACGGGCAACGCCTACCGCGTCGTCCATGCGGACGGCGACGGGCTGGGCGGGTTGGTCGTGGATCGCTATGACGATACTTTGTCCGTCGAGGTGACGAGTCTTGCTGCTTTCCAGCGGTTGACGCGCTGGCTGCCCGTGTTGCACGAGGAACTGGGGACGCGCCATGCCGTTATCCAAGTTGACGAGAGCATAGCCCGCATCGAAGGCATAGATCCGCGACTGGTCCCTGCGGCACCGTTGCGCTCGGTGAAAATCCGTGAAAACGGCGTGCGTTATACGGTGGACTTTGCGGAAGGGCACAAGACGGGTTTTTTCTGCGACCAGCGGGACAATCGGCGCAAGCTGGCGGCGCTCACGGTGGGGCGGCGCTTGCTGGATGTGTGTTGCTATACGGGCGGTTTTTCCATCGCGGCCAAATTGGCCGGTGCCGGGGAAGTGACAGCAGTGGATCTGGATGAAAAGGCTATCGCGCAGGCCAGGGCGAATGCGAACCTCAATCAGGTGCGCATCAACTTCGCCCACGCGGATGCCTTTTCTTATGCCCGGCAGATGATTCGCAACGGTGAGCATTGGGATGCAATCTTGCTCGACCCGCCGAAATTCATTGACGGGCGGGACGCCTTTGAGACGGGTTCCAAAAAATACAATGATTTGAACGTGCTCGGTCTGCAGCTTGTGGCTCCGGGCGGGCTGTTTGTGACATGCTCGTGCTCGGGCTTGCTATCGCCGGATGAGTTTGAGGAGATCGTCGCCAAGGCGGCGCACCGTTATGGGCGGCGGCTGCAAATTTTTGACCGTACTGGTGCGGGCGCAGATCACCCGGCGTTTTCCAATTATCCCGGAAGCCGTTACCTGAAGGTGCTTTGGGCAAGGGTATTGTGAGCTTGGGCGCTTACCCGCGCATACGGCTCAAATGGAGTGTTTCATAGGTATCCGAGGGGAGTTCCATGATGAAGCGCGAGGTGTCGAGCACACGGGGCGGGCCGCCTGTTTTTACTATCTTGGGGCACACGCAATAAAGCTCGTCCATGGCGCGTGTCGCAGCCACGTAGAACAGGCGCCGTTCTTCCGAGACATCATTGGCTTCGATGGCGCGTTTTATCGGGAATAACTCTTCCACGCAGCCCAACACAATTACGACGGGAAACTCCAGGCCCTTGGCTTGATGAATCGTCGTGAGGCGCAAGGTGTCCGGATCGGCTTCGACGCTCTTGTCGCCCGTCTCTGAATTGAGCAGGACGAGTTGCGCAAGCAGTTCGTTTATGTCGGTGTATTTGGAGGCAAACGCCACCAGACTGTCGAGATCATCGCGCCGATCCTGCCAGTTCTCATAAATATTGCGCAGGTAATCGCCATACCAGCCGTCTATGCCGATGCGCAGGACTTCCGCCGGAGTCTTGACTACGTGGTGCTCCGCCGTTGCGGGTGCTTTCTGGGCGGGGGGTGCATCGTCGCCAATCGCCAATTCGTAATTTTGGATTTTCCCGCTCGCGGGTGTCCGGGGCGGGGCATCCGGCCCGCGCACGGCCTCCTCCATATTTTGCAAAGTGAGCACCATGTCCACGAAATCACCTCTCGCGCCTTCCGGCACTTTTGCCTCGATTTTTTTCGCAGACAACGCGGCGAGCAGAGGAATCCCTTTTGAGGCGGCTTCCTGTCGGGCCAACTCGAGGATGCGCCCGGCAGTTTTCGGCCCCACCTTGGGCAGAAGTGCCATCAGCCGGGTAAACGCCACGATGTCGGCTGGATTATGCACGAAGCGCAACTGCGCTACCAAGTCGCGGATATGCGCCTGTTCAAAGAAGCGCACGCCGCTGGTGATGACAAAGGGCACGTCGTGGCGGGTCAGCTCCATTTGCAGCTCCATCGCCTGATAATGCGCCCGGTAGAGCACTGTGATGTCGCCAAGGGAGCGCCCACTATCGAGCAGGCCGCGCACGCAACGGACGACGAACAGGGCCTGCTCGGTCGCATCCAGCGCGGGCACCACAAACGGGCGTATCCCGGAAGGACGCACGGGGCGCAGCGTTTTGGAAAATCCCGCGCCGCCCTCCTGATTGGCGAGTATGCCATTGGCGAAATTGAGTATCTCCGGTGTGGAGCGGTAGTTGATCTCAATCTTGTGAATGGATGTGCCGGGGTGGCGTGCGTTGAAGTCGGCGATGTTCGCAAATTCCGCGCCACGCCACGTATAGATGCACTGCGCATCGTCGCCCACGGCCATCACCTGATGGTGTCCTGCCAGTGCGTCCACGATGTTTCCTTGCAGCTTGTTCGTGTCCTGAAACTCATCCACGAGGATGTGGCGGAAACGCCGTTGGTAACTTTCGCGCACAGCGGTGTCTTTTTGCAAAAGCTCCAACCACAACTCCAGCAGGTCGTCGTAGTCGCAGAGAGCCTGAGTGCGCTTTGCCGCTTGATAGGCTGCGGCGAAATCCAGAAGGCGGGCACGCTCTTCTTCGGGCAGCCAGGTGAAGCGCGAGGAAAATACTTCTGCGTATGGGCGGCGGGTGTTGCGGGCAAAACTAAGCGCATCGAGGATGACACGCGGCTTGGGCATGTTTTTATCTTTGGCGAACACCGGATCATGCGTTTTGACGATCTCATTAAACAGCGAATCGGCGTCGCCGGCGTCCATGATGGTGAAATTTCTGTCCAACTCCAGTATCTGTGCATGCTTGCGGAGGATGCGCTGCCCGACGCTGTGAAAAGTGCCGCCCCAAAAATCGCTGCGCGGCACGCCTGTCAAATCTTCGATCCGGGTGAGCATCTCGCGGGCGGCCTTATTGGTGAACGTGAGAAGCAATATTTCCCACGGGTGGACGCCCTGTGTGAGCAACCAGGCCACGCGGTAAGTAAGCGTGCGCGTTTTCCCCGAGCCTGCTCCGGCGAGCACCAACGCAGGCCCGTCTGCGGCGGTGACTGCGCGATACTGGTCTTCATTCAGCGCTGCGGCGAAATCTATCGGAGGCATCCCGGACAAGTGTTGCATGGGCACAAAGAGCTAGGGAAGAACGCCCGATGCTCAACCTTTTTAGCCTGCATATTTACAGGCACCACGGGTGACAACAGGCGCCACTAATACCCTTATTTCCACAGCCCACTTCGTTAAGGTCGTCAAGGTTCTTAAAGTCCTTAACGACCTTAATGTTGCGCTCTGGAAGGCAAAATACGCCGCTCAAGCCGCGAGGCGGATACGCTCGATTTTCAAAGAGTCCAACTTGCAGGAACCGAGGCCGGAGTCATTGGCGATTTTGACGTGCGGAATGCCGTCCTCTTC
>JAITXH010000176.1 GCA_031284845.1 Puniceicoccales bacterium
CGTAGCTTACACGGCGGTCTCCCTCGGTAAACACGTCTATGTGCAAAAACCGCTTTGCCATACGATAGATCAGGTGCGCCGCTTGAGCCGCCTCGCGGTCGAGAAGAAAGTCGTCACCCAAATGGGCAACCAAGGCCAGTCCAGCTCGCACATCCGCAAAGCCAAAGAGTGGTATGAAGCCGGGTTGCTCGGCGATGTCAATTTGGTGGATGCCTGGTCGGACCGCCCGATTTGGCCACAGGGGGTAGCCTCCTACCGCCCGACCGAAAAAACGCCGGATAGCCTCAATTGGGATCTCTGGCTCGGCCCCGTCAAAGAGCGTCCTTACAGCCCGGGTATCGCCCCGTTCAGCTGGCGCGGCTATTATGAGTTCGGCTGCGGCGCCCTTGGCGACATGGCCATCCATCTCATGAATGATGCCTTTTACGTCCTCGACCTCACGGCTCCCACCAAAATCGAAGTGGAAGTATCGGGGAAGAGCGCGGTGGCCTATCCCAACAAGAGCACCGTCACGTATTACTTCCCCGGAAACGACAAGCGCGGCCCGGTGAAGGTCGTCTGGCGCGATGGCAAACTCAAACCAAATACTCCCGCGGGGATCAAGGATCTGCCCGGCAACGGCAGCCTTCTGCACGGTAAAAACTTCGTCCTCTCCCTCTGCGGCTGGGGCAACACCTTTGAACCGCTCGTCTCCAAGGAAAAACGCGATGCGCTCAATGAGAAAGCTCCGGGAATCAAGTATCCGCGCATCAAGGGCGGGCACTACCTCAATTGGGTGGACGCTATCCGCAACGGGACCAAGGCCTCGTCGGACTTCGGGTATTCCGGTCCGTTCGCGGAAGTCATCTTGCTGGGCGTGATCGCGCAGCGCTTGGGCCGCACGCTTAAGTGGGATGCCGCGAAGGGTGCGTTTGAAGGCGACGATGAAGCGAATGCGCTCGTCAAAGCCGAAGCCGCACGTCCGGGATTCTTGGCTTAAGTGCAGGAAAATTAAATCAACCCGCATATTTTACGAAATATGCGGGTTAATTTTTTTCCGTTTTGATGAAATCGGGCGCGATCTTTTTATGTCTATTGCGAACACTCTTATTAACGAAACGCGGGACTTGTCCGCCAAGCTGGGGCAAATGTCGTTTAGCGCCCCTGTAGCCTATGTTTACAGCCCGTTGGATTACGCCCGTTCCGTGCACGAGGAGTATCTGGTGCGCTATGCGGATTCGCCCAAAAAAGTCATTTTTCTGGGAATGAATCCGGGGCCGTTTGGCATGGCGCAAACGGGAGTGCCGTTTGGCGAAGTGGACGCTGTCCGGGATTTTCTGGGTTTGTTCGGCTTGGTCGGTAAACCGCTGCGGGAACATCCGGGGAAACCGGTAGAAGGTTTTGGCTGCGGGCGCTCCGAGGTGAGCGGACGCCGCCTTTGGGGGCTGTTCGCCAAACGTTTTGGCAGCGCGTCGGCCTTTTTCGAGAAACACTATGTGCATAACTTTTGCCCGCTTTTGTTTTTAGAAGATACGAAACTGGGTAAAAATTTGACGCCGGAACAATTGCGCACCGATGAGTTGAGGCAGGTGAATTTGCTTTGCGACGCCTTTTTACGGCGCCTCGCCGTAGTGCTTCGTCCTGAAGTTGTTGTCGGGGTGGGTGGCTTCGCTGAAAAGCGTGCCGCCGAAGCGCTCTCCGGTATGCCGATACGCGTGTGCAAAATCCTGCACCCGAGTCCTGCAAGCCCGGCTGCAAATAAGGACTGGGAAGGTGCTGCGACAAGAGCGCTTCTTGAATCGGGAATATGGGAATAAACGGCAAGTGCCAGCTCCCTCAAAATCGGGGGGATACAGTGTCGTGTAACAATCTTTTTTCATCTACAGCGATTTCTGTCATTGAGCAGCGTCAATGACGGGCCTAAATTCTGTCCCCGTTTTTCATGCTCCAAACCGCTCCGAACACCATTCAAAAACAGGAAATCCTTATAAGGGGAATAGCCGCAGCTCCCGGTATTGCTCAGGGGCCGGCCTTTGTTTTCCTGCAAGATGGTCTGGATGTTCCGTGCTATCCCGTGGAAGAGGCGGCCCTTTCCGGGGAGATCGGGCGCTTTGAACAGGCACTGCTAGCCACACGCAAACAAATCAGCCTTTTACGGGATGCCGTCATCGAGCGGCTTGGTCAGGGCGAGGCAGCCATCTTCGATGCCCATCTGCTGGCATTGGAAGATCCGGCGCTCATTGACGAGACGATCCAGACGGTTTATAAAAAAAAGCTCAACATCGAGCACTGTTTCCATGCCGTGGCAGAGAAGTATATCGCATTCTTTTCCAAGCTTGAAGACGAGTATTTCAAAGAGCGCGTCAGCGATATACGCGATGTAGCCCAGCGCATTTTGCGCAACATGCTCGGCCTCTCGAAGTGCACCCTCTCCGCGATTACCGACAGGCGCGTCATCGTCGCCGAAGATGTGACACCCTCTGACACGGCGACCCTCGAAATCGGCCACGCTATCGCCATCATCACCGACGCCGGTAACCGCACCAGCCACGCCGTCATCATGTCGCGCTCGTTGCGCATCCCGGCTGTCGTGGGCCTCATCTCCGCCTCACATCAGATTGAGCACGATGACGCCGTTATCGTGGACGGCTATGAAGGGCTGGTCATCGTCAATCCGACGGACGAGACGCTTGCAAGCTATGAGCGCATTTCCAGATCCAGAGGCGATTTCCAGCGCAAGGTATTATCCGAAGTGGAATTGCCCAGCCTGACCTCCGATGGTGTCCCGTTTCGCCTCTCCGCCAATGTCAACGGCGTCGAAGATATCGAATCCGTCCACAAGTATCGTGCCGGGGGCGTCGGCTTATTCCGCACTGAAAGTATTTTCCTGAAGAACTCGCAGCAGGTGCCGGATGAAGAGACCCAGTTTGACTACTACCGGGCTTTGATTGCGGCGGCGTTGCCCGATCGCGTTATCGTGCGCACACTGGACATCGGCGGCGACAAGCAGCACAGCGCCTTGCTGGCTGGCACCGGTTCGGAGCCCAACCCCTTTATGGGCTTTCGCGCCATCCGCTATTGCCTTGAGCGCAAGCCGGACTTCCGCACCCAGTTGCGGGCTATTTTACGTGCCAGCGCTTATGGGCGCGTGAAAATCATGTTCCCCATGATTTCCTCGCTCGACGAGTTGTTGCAGGCGAAAGATTTTCTTGCCCAAACCGCTGCCGAGTTGAAGGCCGAAGGCGTCGCCTTTGATGAAAATATCGCAGTCGGCTCAATGATCGAAATCCCAAGCGCTGCGGTTTCCGCAGAACTGCTGGCCGACCATTGCGATTTTTTCAGCATCGGCACCAACGACCTCGTGCAATACATGCTGGCTGTGGATCGCGGCAACGAGCGCATCGCCCATCTCTATGAGCCGTGCAATCCGGCAGTCCTCCAAATCCTGCGGCATGTCATCCAGACTGCAAAACGGAAAAAAATAGATGTGAGCGTTTGCGGCGAACTCGCGGGCGACTCTGCTTTTGCACCGCTGCTCTTCGCCTTGGGCGCAGATTCGCTCAGTATGACGCCCGCCGTCATCCCGGAGATGCGTTACCTTTTAAGGCGCTCCAATTCTACTGATTTGAACGAATTGGTCTCCCAGGTTTATAGCGAGCACGACCCGAAAAAAATCTATCAGATACTGCGCCGTTTCGCCAATGAACGGCTGGTATAGGGAGAGAAGGGGAAGAGAGCTATTGGCCAATCCTTATTGGTTGCAGCTAAAATTGCCAATAACACTTTAGCTGAAAACAAGTAACAATAATAAATAATCTCCTGCCCAATCTCCATGATCGGCCTCATCGAACACACCGCTCCCGCTCCTTCCGCGCCCGACTCCGCCGTCATCGCCCTCACCCCGCGCGTCTTTGCTCCCGGCGGCTGGCTTCACGACACGCTCCACCTCCAACACCGCCCCCAGCAGGCTGCCATTGGGCACGCCATTGCGCAGGCCATTCACACCGATACGCCTCTCCTCTGCGAAGCCGGCACCGGCGTCGGCAAAAGCCTCGCCTATCTCATCCCCGGCCTCATTCACGCCATAGACACAGCCCGCCAGTTCGTCGTCGCCACCCACACCATCCCCCTTCAAGAGCAAATCCAGAATAACGACCTCGTGAAATGCCGCCAACTCTTTGACACTGTCCCCGTCCTTCAGCGCTACGCCAAATTCAAGACCGCCCTCCTCGTCGGCAAATCCAACTACCTCTGCGCCACCCGGCTCGCCAAAGCCATCACACAGCACACAGAAATTTTCGAGAGCACCCAGCAAACTGATCTGCGCCGCATTCAGGAATGGGCGCTCACCACACAAACAGGCCTGCGGGAAGAACTCTCCGGGCAAATCTCCCCCGAAGTCTGGGAGTGGGTCAATGCAGACTCCTCCGCCTGCAACTCCCGCAACTGCTCCCCGAAGACCTGCCCCTACCAGCGTGCCCGCGCCCGCATCGCCGATGCCAACATCATCATCGTCAATCACGCCCTCCTCCTCTCCCTAATCGCCGCCGGAGCTACCCCCAAAAAAGACACACGCGGCATCCTCTACGCCAACGATTTTGTCGTCCTCGACGAAGCCCACTGCCTCCCCGCCGTCGCCACCGACCACTTCGGCGAATGCGTCACCGCATACGCCATCGAGAAGCAGCTTAAAATGCTCTGGAACCCCAAGCGCGGGCGAGGCTTCCTCAGTATTTACAATAAAACGCGCGACGCCGACCTCGTCACCCGCGCCCTCGTCGAGACTGAATTCTTTTTCAACGAAATCCGCCAGCGTTACCTCGAAAAGACGAGCATCCTCCGCCAACGCCAACCCGACTGGATTGAGCCTCGCATCAACGAACCTCTCCACATCCTCGGTGAACGTCTTGCCGATCTGGCCAAAATCGAGACCGAACAAGCCCGCCGCGAAGAACTCAACGACTTCCGCCGCCGCCTCGGTTCGCTCAACTCAGCCCTCAACGACGCCATCACCCTTGGCAACGTCCCCCACTACGTCTATTGGGTCGAGCGCACCGGCGCACGCGGCCAAAACGTCTCCGTCAACAGTGCCCCGCTTGATGTCGCCGATGCCCTTCGCGCCCACCTCTTTGAACGCAAGACCAGCGCCATTCTCACCAGCGCCACCCTTTCCGATGGCACCGACATGGCCCGCTTCAAAAAGCAAACCGGTGCGGCTGCAATCACCGACCTCATTGAAAAATCTCCCTTCGACTACCGCCGCAACATGGAGATCTACATCGCCGCCGACGCCCCCGCCCCCGACCAACGCGCCGGCGGTGCACGTGACACCGATTGGCTTGCCTCTGTCGCTACGCACTGCATCGGCGCCGTCCCCGGCGGCACCCTTCTCCTTTGCACCAGCCACGGCGATGTGCGCAAGCTCCACGAACACCTCACCCGTGCCTTCGACGGCCAGCGCCGCGTGCTCGCCCAGCTCGCCGGCACCAATCGCAGTCAACTCGTCCGCGACTTCCGTGCCGACGGCGCTGCTGTTCTCATCGGCACCGACAGTTTTTGGACAGGCGTGGACGTCCCCGGCCCCGCACTCTCGCAAGTCATCATGACCCGCCTTCCGTTTGAAAATCCCTCTCATCCCATTGTTGAGGCGCGCACCGAGTGGATTGAGCAGGAAGGTAAAAATCCTTTTGCAGAAATGAGTGTCCCTGCTGCCCTGATAAAATTCCGGCAGGGGCTTGGCCGTCTCATCCGCAAAATGGATGACCGCGGGCGCCTTGTGATACTCGACTCGCGTGTGCTCACCAAACCTTATGGGCGGCACTTTGTGGCTGCGCTTCCGCACAGTCGTTTTGTGCGTTTTCGGCGCGAGAACCTTGCTGAGACAGTCCCGCAGTATCGCTAAAGGGCCTGTTCATAATCCGCATTTCGCCCCTCACATGGAAACACGCATCACCACATCTCATCCCCGCAGCCATAACACCAACGATAACCTTGACGGCTGCACCCTGCGCCATGAGACGGGGCAGGGCACCCGTTTCGCTTCTGTCTTTGCCGCACTGCTGCTCGTCGTCAGTGGCTGCGATTTTGGGAAAAACGCCAACTTGGAACCTGCCGAAAAAAACGGCAAATATGGTTTTAAGAATAAAAACGGCACATTTCGCATCGCCCCCAAATACGATTATGCAAGGCCTTTCAGTGAAGATTTGGCGGCTGTGGAGCTAGACGGCAAATGGGGTTTCATAGACAAAAAGGGAAGGGAGGTTACGCCGCTGAAATACGAGGGAACGGCCCCTTTTAATGAAGCTCTGGCATGGGTGCTCCTTAATGGAAAAGCCGGGCTGATAGATAAAACCGGCAAGGAGCTTACCGCGTTCAAATATGAGGAGGGTGCGCCGTTCAATGACGATTTGACTGTGGCGAGGCTGGGCGAGAAATGGGGCTTCATAGACAAACAGGGCAAAGAGCTTACTCCGTTTAAATACGATAGCACCGCGCCGTTTAGTGAGGACTTGGCTGTGGTGAGCCTGAACGAAAAATACGGTTTCATAGACAGAGCGGGAAAAGAACTCACTCCGCTGAAATACGATGCCGCCTTGTCCTTCAATGAGGGGCTGGCTGTGGTGAAGCTGGACGGCAAATATGGCTTCGTAGATCAAACCGGGAAGGAAATCATTCCGCTGAAATACGAGAGCGCCGCGCCTTTTGCGAGGGGTTGGGCGCGGGTGAAGCGGGATGGCGAATTGTTTTGGATAAACAAATCCGGGGAAGAAGTTAAAAAGTAAAAACCGCAAAAGAGGGCACATGGTGCCAGGCAGGCGATGCGCGTTTCCAGTGCTTCCCGCCAATTTGACGTTGAGCAATGCCACGCAAATCCTATGCAGTCCGGCATCTCTCTCCAACCCGCATATTTCATGGGAAAAACAATAGATTGGCAATGCCGTATGGCCCCTCGTGAAGTGGGTAGCCCGGCTCACCTGTCCTCGTGAAATAGACAAGCTAACACCATTTATCTTCGTGTCCGGAACACTTTTCATCGTGGCAACCCCCATCGGCAATCTGTCCGATATCTCAGAACGTGCCAAAACCATCCTGCGCGACGCTTCCGTTGTCGCCTGCGAGGACACGCGCACCTCCGGCAATCTGCTGCAACATCTGGGACTCAAAAAACCGCTGTTCGCCTACCATGAGCACAACGAGCAGCGCATGGCCCCGACGCTCGCCGATCGTGTGGCAGCCGGAGAGTCTGTGGCCTTGATTTGCGATGCGGGCACGCCGACCTTGAGCGACCCCGGTTTCCGCGTCGTACGCGAGTGCCGACGCCGGGGGCTGACGGTCACACCGATTCCCGGCCCGTGTGCCTTCATCGCGGCGTTATCCGCATCGGGCTTGCCCACGCACGCCTTTCGCTATGCGGGATTTTTGCCACCGAAGTCCGCCGCCCGCTTGCGTTTCCTCGAAGGCATTCGCGATGCCCAGGAAACCCATATTCTCTATGAGTCCTGCCATCGCATAGAAAAATTTACAGCCGAGATTCTCGAAACTCTCGGCCCCGAGCGCGTCATCTGTCTGGCGCGTGAGCTTACAAAGCTGCACGAGACGATATTGACGGGTCCGGCTGCGCTCATCGCACCCCAAATGTGCGGGAATAATTTGCGCGGTGAATTTGTAGTGCTTATCGCGCCCGCCGGATTTGTTTTGTGAAGCCTTCCCTTCCTTGACAAATCGCGGTAGTGGCGGGCAGACTGCACAGCATTTCACATTCCACGTTTCCATGAGTGCCCTTTTCTTTAAATCGCTTCGTCCGGCGTTGTTAGCCGGGATGCTGTTTCTTTCTCCGCCACTCTTTGGCCAGTCTGCAGAGAAGCTCGCCGGGATGGAGCAGGATGTCTCCGCCATGCGCGAGGAAATCCGCGCTTTGCGCGAGGAGGTGCAAGACTTGCGCGCCGCAGTCCAAAAAGCAAACGCGCAAGCTGGCAATCCCGCTGCTGCGACGGCATCTTTGCAACAACAGGTAGATGCTCATGGCACGACTCTTCAGGCGCAGGGTGCTGCAATCCGGACGCAGGACGCCGAGACGAAACGCCGGCTTACAGAAATGGCCGCTGCTACAAACAAAGCACTCGCCGATCTCGCCAAAAAGGTGGACGCCGCCTTGCAGGGGCATTCCGGCGGGCACACCAGCACCGCCACCGCCACCACTCCCAAGGAGCCTGTGGCTCCGCCTCCCGCCCCGACTGGCATGCCGCAAACCGGCTTTGTCTATAAGGTGAAGGCCGGGGATAGTGTCATCAAAATTGCCCGCACCCAGGGTTCTCGCAAGGAATGGATTCTCGCTGCCAATAACCTGACGGAAAAGACCGCCGACAGCATCCGCCCCGGGCAGGAGCTTTTCATTCCACGGAAAACGCAGCCAAAGGCCGAGACGCCTTCTCCCGTTCCTCAGCCTTCGCCACCTCCATCACCAGCCGCCGGCGCTTAATGCCGGCCCCTTCTCCCATGACCACTCCCAAAAAAAGCCTCGGACGCGGACTCGACGCACTTATTTCAAGCGGGGCCAGAGTGCTCGCAAAGCCCGTCCTCGCTTCAGAACCGCCGCCACCATCTCCACTCCCGCCGCTTGAGGCACCCGCACCGCTTGGCGCACAGGCACCCGAAGCGGCCTTCCCGTATCAGGAGATTCCCGTGGGGAAGATTGTGCCTGCGCGCTGGCAACCGCGCCGCGAGATTGACGCCCAATCGCTGCAAGAGCTTGCCGACTCCATCCAGTCCGAAGGCCTCCTGCAACCCATCGTCGTGCGCAAGATAGAAGACGGCTTTGAGCTTATCGCAGGTGAACGCCGCTGGCGCGCTTTCCAAAAGCTCACCTTGAAGACCATCCCGGCGCGCATCGTCAACGCCAGCGATGCCGCTACAGCGGCGATGACGCTTATCGAGAATTTACAGCGCGAGGGCTTGAATCCGATTGAAGAGGCTGTGGCTTACGCAAGCCTGATGCGCGATTTCAACCTCACACAGGAATCCGTCTCCGAGCGCGTCGGTAAGCCCCGCGCCACCGTGGCAAACAGCGTGCGGCTCCTCTCACTGGGGCGGGAAATCCAAGGCTATCTCTCCAAAAACATGCTCAGTGCAGGCCACGCCAAGGTCATCCTCAGCTTGGAATCCGAGGCAGACCAAATGCTCGTGGCACGCAGGGTTGTCGAGACGGGGGCAAGCGTGCGCGAGACCGAGGCCATCGTGAAAAAATTGAAAGATGCCAAGCCCGTCGCCTCCCGCACCGGGCTTCCTCCGTTGGACACACGCAGAGCGGCAGAGGTGACGACAGCTATCGCCGACATCGAAAAACGGCTGATCTCGCGTCTGAACACCAAGGTGCAAGTGCGGCACGGACAGCGTCATGGCAGGATAGTCATCGAGTATTACGGCAATGACGATCTGCACCGCATTCTCGAAAAACTGGGCGAAAAATGATTCCTCCTCCCGATGCAGCCGAAACGCTGCGGGCACCGTTTGGCGGCACCGTCCGCCAATTTTCGGTTTTTATCGAGAACAAGGCAGGGCGTTTACACGAGTTGGTGGACGCCCTTATCCGGAGCAATGTGCATATCATGGCATTTTGCATGATAGACACCACCGATAGCGCTATCTTGCGCCTCGTGGTGGATTATCCCGATCTGGCTGAGGCCGTTCTCAATGAGCGTTTTTTCGCACACGATACCGTGCCCGTCGTCGCGGTCCAGATTCCGGGAGAACACGATTTGGGCAAAATCACCTCCGCGCTCGCACGGGCAGAGATCAATATTCATTATCTCTACTCCTTCCTCGCCCGCCCGGGTGGGTGCTGCGGTATCGTTCTTCGCCTGGAAGACAACGAGTTGGGCGCAGAGGTATTGCGCCGCTCCGGACTCGCCGTGCTCGATCAAAATGACATTGCCCGGTGAGTTGCTTCCCGTGAAACGGGGCGCTTACGTGCGGCATTTCAGCCGGCAAAATATCCGCCCCGCTTTGTCAAACATTTGCCCCAAATACCCCCCTGTTTTGCAGCCAGCCTAATGATGAAAAAATGCCCTACTAATCATTGCCGCCTGAAAGCATTGTTCCCTTTTTGTCCGGTGAGATTCGCCTAAGGATTCGTGGCATTCACCCGGCCTTTCTAACTGCCGTTCTCAAAAACTCTCTTTCACGTAATTTACCGATGTCCGTTTCGCTCGAATCATCTTCTCACGCCCACTGGAATGTAACCAAACGCGATGGCCGCATTGCGCCATGGAACAAAGCCCGCATAGACCGCGCCGTGCGCTGCGCCCTCGCCAGTGTCACCCAACCCGCAGACTGGAAAGAGCGCCCCGACTTCGGCCTCGATAAAAACCAGATCTCGCTCGCTACGCAAATCGCCGCCTCTGTCGAAAATCTTTTCCGCGACCGCCTCAGCACCGGAGAAGCGCCCCATGTGGAGCAAGTCCAAGACGCCGCCGAACGCTCCCTTGCCAGCTTTGGCCAATTTGACGCCGCAAAAGCCTTCATCCTCTACCGCGCCTCCCAAGCCCGCCGCCGCACCTTGACGGCCAAGCCCAGCGGCCTTCAGGACTATATCGCCGTAGCCAAATACGCCCGCTTCCGTCCCGAGCTCGGGCGGCGCGAAGTCTGGCCCGAACCCGTCTTCCGCGTCGCCGAGATGCACAAACGCCGCTTCGCCTGGGTGGACCACCAACTGAATCTCCCCCTCGAAGGCGGCAAACTCTTCTCCGCGCAGATTGACGATGCCTTTGCCTCTGTCGCCCTGCGCAAAGTGCTCCCCAGTATGCGCAGCCTCCAGTTCGGCGGCCCGGCTATCGAGAAAGAGGAAGCCCGCATGTTCAATTGCGCCTTTACCTTTATCAATCGCATTGAAGCCTTCTCCGAAACGCTTTGGCTCCTCCTCTGCGGCACAGGCACCGGATTCTCCGTGCAGACACGCCACATCAATGATTTACCTGTCTTCCCGGCTCGCGAGCAAGACGATGACCTGCCCGTCGTCCACCACCGCGTAGGCGACACCATCAAAGGCTGGTCCGACGCCCTCGACGCCCTCGTGCGCTCTTACCTTCAGGGCAACCTTGTCGAGTTCGACTACTCCGCCGTCCGCGCCAAAGGCTCCCCCCTCCTCACCTCCGGCGGCAAAGCCCCCGGCCACGTCCCCCTGCGCCGCTCCCTTGAGAACATCCGCAAGATCCTCAACCACATCCCCGGACGTCGTCCCAAGCCCATCGAAGCTTACGACATCCTCATGCACGCCGCCAAAGCCGTTCTTTCCGGCGGCATACGCCGCAGCGCCACCATCTGCTTATTCTCCGCCGAAGACGAAGAAATGATGTGCGCCAAGACCGGCAACTGGTTTGACGAAAATCCCCAGCGCTCTGCCTCCAACAACTCCGCCGTCATCAACCGACACACCACCCCGCAAGACATATTTCTCGCTCTTTTTGAGAAACAAAAAGAATTCGGTGAACCCGGCTTTTATTTCGTCGAAAACGAAGACTACGGCGCCAACCCCTGCGTCGAAATCGGTCTCGCCCCCTACGCCGTGCTCAATGAGGAGAAGGACATCGCCCGCCTCAAAGCGCTTGGCTATGAGGGTGCCCTCCGCCTGGGCCAAAAAGTTTATGGCTGGCAGATGTGCAACCTTACCACCATCAACGCCGCCTCCTCTCACAGCCCGGAAGAATTTTATGAAAACTGCCGCGCCGCCGCTTTCATTGGCACCTTGCAGGCCTCTTATACCAAGATGCCCTACCTCGGGCCTGTTACCCAATTCATCAACGAGCGCGAATCCCTCCTCGGTGTCTCCATCACAGGCATCCTCGACAATCCCACCCTCATGCTCAATCCCACCGTGTTGGAGACGGGCGCTGCCGCAGTAAAAGCTGAGAATTCCCGCGTCGCCGCCCTCATCGGTATCCCCGCCGCTGCGCGTGCCACCTGCGTCAAACCCGAAGGCACCGCCTCTCTCCTTCTCGGCACCTCCAGCGGCATCCACCCCCACCACGCCAAGCGCTACTTCCGCCGCGTGCAGGCCAACCGCCAGGAACCCGTCTATCTGCACTTCCGCGAGACCAATCCGGGCATGACCGAGCGCAGCGTCTATAACCCCAACGACGACATCATCACCTTCCCCATTCAAGCGCGCAACGATGCCATCATCCGCGACGACTTGCGTGCCATCGAATTCCTGA
>JAITXH010000196.1 GCA_031284845.1 Puniceicoccales bacterium
TTCCCTTCATTATATATAAGGCAGCAAAAACAACTTTTTCCCCAAAAAATAACCCAACAATTCCATGGCAATACCAGCACGCGACGGGACAAGCACGCTTTGCTTCAACGTTTGGCGCATTCCCAATTTTGTTTTTTGGTGTTTTCATAGTGCTAGGTCAGTGCCAGTTGTTGCACCTCGAAAAACATCAAAAAAAGAAATGCGTCTTTTTTTCAAAAGACGCTTAACTTGCTAAAAACAACGGATTTGGAGCACTTTCTGTTTTTACTGAAATGGTGGAGGTGGCGGGAGTTGAACCCGCGTCTCTCAATCTGCTGAACACGATTTCTACACGCTTAGCTTTCCGTTTGTGTCTCGCCTGCCTTGGGGCGGAAGCGCCCGCGCAGACCAACCACGTCTTTTATTTTACCTCAAAAAACCCGGTGAAACCGTGAGGTGTTTCCTGCTTTTTAGACGGCCCGACAGCTTAGCAGGAGTGTGCTGTGGTGACCGTCGCTGACTTAAGCAGCGAGTGCCAGGGAGCTGTTACGCTCGAAGGCGATGACGTTAGTCGTTTTGCCATTTATCATAGCGATACATGATTTAGGAGGCCAAGTATCATCCTCCGCGTGCCGTCGTGCCCTCTTGATTAAGATCGAATCCGGAACACCCCCGTTAAATACAATGACGGTTTCAACTCCGCCTCTGTCGGAAGTTCCACAAGAAGACGCTCAAGGCGTTTCAAGGAACAAGGACGCACACCATGCCCG
This sequence comes from Puniceicoccales bacterium, assembly GCA_031284845.1. Lineage (GTDB taxonomy): Bacteria > Verrucomicrobiota > Verrucomicrobiia > Opitutales > UBA953 > CALNBE01. The sequence continues at coordinate 750 of JAITXH010000196.1, forward strand.
CGACTTCTCCGTTGTCAATTCGTTTCCCATGGCACGCATACCGCAGGGCGCACTTGCGCAATAGCTGCGGTAAGCCAAACGGCATTTTTCGTGGACGGGGAAGGTGCTGGAGCCGACGCGCACACTGGCGGGCACCTCAAGGCTTGGGGTCGGGGCTCGTGTTTTGAAGGTGAAGCTCCGTCAAACTCTGGATGATATGGTCGCGGGCTTCCTCCACAGAATCCACAATGCGGAAAAGGCCGATATCTTCATCGTCAATCAAACCCCATTTGCGGAAAACATCAAAGTTGAGTATCTCGTTCCAGAATTTCGCCCCGTAAAGGAGTATCGGGACGCTTTTCCGCATTTTACGGGTTTGGAGGAGCGTGAGCAGTTCAAACAACTCGTCCATGGTGCCAAATCCGCCGGGGAAAGCGATCATGGCTTTGGCAAGATAGATAAACCAATACTTGCGGATGAAAAAGTAGTGGAACTCGAAGCTAAGCCCTTCAGTGATGTAGGCATTATTGGTTTGCTCATAGGGCAGGCTGATGCCCAGGCCGAGGGTGACGCCACCGGCCTCGGATGCGCCCCGGTTTGCCGCTTCCATGATGCCGGGACCGCCCCCGGAACAAATGTGGTAAGGGGGGGTGCCTTTGGGCAACCCCTTGGACCAGAGGGTAAGCTCGGAGGCGAGGCGGCGTGCGGCTTCATAATAGGCGGAATTTTCCAGAGCGCGGCGTGCTTTTTCAATGAGTTTTGCCGCATTGGCGGCGGGGAGCCGGCGTGCGATGTCTTCGGCAGTCTGTAAGTTGGCCTGTGCTTTTTCGGCGGAGAGCAGGCGCGCCGAACCGAAGAAAACAATGGTGTTGCGTATGTGGTGCCGCCCCAGCCGGTGTTGCGGCTCGATGAATTCACTTAGCACGCGCACATGCCGCCCGTAGGCACTGTGGATAAAGTCCAGATTTTCGTAAGCCTTGATGGGCTGACGTCGTGTTGACGATGGTGCGGGAATCGGCGGCTCTGCCGCTTGGTCGTTGTTTTGCATGATGGAGTGAGAAATAAAATACCGGTTAATATCGTTTCTTCGAGCGGAGGACTGGTTTTGCGGCGTGGCGTTTGGATGAAATGGCGCGGGGCATGGGGGGCGCAGTTTCTTATCCGGTCACAACGAAGTTCACGAGCTTTCCGGGGACGACGATTTCTTTGACGATGGTTTTCCCGGCAGTGAATTTGCGGATGTTCTCATCGGCGCGGGCGGCAGCGAGAACGTCGTCTTTGGTGGCAGTCTTGGGAAGGACGATCTGGCCGCGGAGCTTGCCGTTTACCTGAAATACAATCGTGACCGTGTCCTCGACGAGTTTGGACGGGTCGTAAGTCGGCCAACCGGCGTCGGAGATGGAGGCGTCAGTGTCCGCCGGCGATGCGTTGAGGCGACTCCAGAGTTCCTCCCCGAGGTGGGGCGCCAACGGTGCCAAAAGTCGGAGAAAGTCGCGGGCCACAGGCAGGGGAATGCGCTCCGCTTTTTCCGCCGCATTGAGGAAAATCATGAGTTGGGAAATCGCCGTGTTGAAGCGGAGCGCTTCAATGTCTTCGGTGACTTTTTTGATCGTCTGATGAAGGACTCGGTCAAGCTCAGTGCCGTCCACAGGAGAACTGAAACGGGCACTCAATGCGCCAGTGTCTTCGTTGATGAAGAGCCGCCAGACGCGCCGGAGAAAATTGGAAATACCTTTGATGTTTTTCGTGTTCCAGGGCTTCACGGCTTCCAGCGGGCCGAGGAACATCAAGTAGAGTCGGAGGGCATCGGTGCCGTGGTCACGGATAACTTCGTCGGGATTGACGACGTTGCCGCGGCTCTTGGACATCTTTTCGCCGTCTTCGCCAAGAATGATGCCCTGGTGAAAGAGCCGTTGGAAAGGTTCGGGCGTAGGAAGGACGCCGATGTCGAAGAGAAATCGGTGCCAGAAGCGGGCGTAAAGGAGGTGCAAGACGGCGTGCTCCGCGCCGCCGATATAAAAGTCGGGAGTGCCCCAGTATTTGGCCTTTTCGGGGTCGAGTAGAGCGCTGGTGTTGGCAGGGTCAATGTAGCGGAGATAATACCAGCAAGAACCAGCCCATTGAGGCATGGTGTTGGTCTCGCGCTGCGCAGAAACCCAAGCGGCGGAATCGGACGCGGCACTCTTGTCTTTCACTTCTCCGGTCTCGAGGTTGACCGCGACGTTCAACCAATCCTTGGCACGGGCGAGAGGGCTTTCGCCAGTCTCGGATGGCAGATAACTGGTGACCTTCGGAAGCTCCAACGGCAACTGGCTAGCCGGAAGCGGAAGGGCGTAAAGTTCGTTACCGTCTATCTTACAGGTGACGGGAGTCGCGGGGAGAAATTCGCGCAGC
>JAITXH010000014.1 GCA_031284845.1 Puniceicoccales bacterium
GCGACAAGTGGGCGCTCTGTGCGGCAGACGAGGATGTCGGGCTGGATGCCGATTTCGCGGAGTTTGGCGACACTTTGCTGGGAAGGCTTAGTCTTCAGTTCGCCAGCGGCACGGATGTAGGGCACGAGGGTGCAGTGGATGAAGGCGACACTTTCTCGGCCATGATCAAGCTGGAACTGACGGAGCGCTTCTAGGAAGGGCAGGCCCTCAATGTCGCCCGTGGTGCCACCGATCTCAGTGATGAGCACATCTACGCCTTCACCGCTTTTCTGAATGCGGGCTTTGATTTCGTTGGTGACGTGCGGTATCACCTGAACTGTCTTGCCGAGGTAGTCGCCGCGCCGTTCTTTGGTGATGACGGACTCATAGACTTGCCCTGATGTGAGGCTGTTGGCGCGGCTGAGTGAGCCTGAGGTGAAACGTTCGTAGTGGCCGAGGTCGAGGTCTGTTTCGGCACCGTCGTCAAGGACATAAACTTCGCCATGCTGGTAGGGGTTCATGGTGCCGGGGTCCACATTGAGATAGGGGTCGAACTTCTGGATGCGCACGGTGAGACCGCGCAACTCGAGGAGCGCGCCCAAGGCAGCGGCGGTGAGGCCTTTGCCCAGCGAAGATACGACACCACCTGTGACGAAGATGTATTTCATTGTAGAGGAGCTTGGAGAAGTTAAGAACAGATTTAAAAGGACTCTAACTCTATTGCGATGAGCACAATAGCACAAAAATGGCGCGCCGGTTAAGGCGCGCTTTTCAAAGAATGGTTGCTCTGATTACTTTTTAGAAATCTTGCTGAGGTCAAACTTTTTGAGTTTTTCCCTTAATTCTTTGCCGGATTTGAACTTGATGACGGCGCGGCGCGGGATGACGACATCCTTTTCAGGCTTGTTCGGGTTGCGTCCTATGCGGCTTTTGCGAACTTGAAGTTCGAAGACGCCGAAATTACGCAACTCGACATTGCGGCCTTGCAGGAGTGCAGCGATGATGCTGTCGAGCGTGAACTGGACAGAGTCGCGGATGTATTTTTGCGGAAAATTCGTTTTTTCAAAAATTTCCAAAACGATTTCGCGCTTAGTGAGATTGGGCTGTGCCATAGTGAAGTCTGTTGTGTTAGTGTTGATTTCGAATTGTGAATGTTGCTGCCGGAACGCGGGTTTTGAAGAAAATCGCCTTCTTGTCCAGCAAATAAGCATTTCTTTGTTTGCCAATTCTTTCTCGTGACTCATTTGGCTTGGCATGGAAATCTGGTTTTGCGTGCTTGCATTCGTGCTTCTGGCGCTTGGTCTGGCCGGGGTGTTCGTGCCCGGGGTGCCATCCCCTGCGATTTCGTGGGGGGCGTATCTAGTCTGTTTTCTGGCCTGGAAGGAAGGGCCTGTCAATGGCTGGTGGCTGCTGGCAGCATCGGGGTTGACGGTGTTTTCCCATGCGTTTGAGTTTGTGGGCGGCTACCTTGGTGCGAAGTGGTTTAAGGCGACGTGGCGGGGTGCTACCGGGGCATTGATTGGCAGTATTGCCGGGCCATTATCAGGCTTTTTTCTTCCGCTTCCCGGCGGTGCGTTGGCGGGGTTGGTGCTCGGTCCATTTGTCGGAGCGCTGGCTGGTGAATTGCTGGGGCGGCGGAAGTGGGCTGAGGCTGCTAAGGTGGGTCTGGGCACTGTGGCTGGCAATCTGGCTTCGATGCTGGTAAAGCTGTTGGTGTGTCTGGTGTTACTGGCGGGCTTTATCGCTCTTTTGGTTTTTCATTCGTTCTGGCGATGATCCCGTCCTTGTTGCGTCCGGGAGGGCTGCGGTTGGCAAGCGGACAGATAGACAAAACAACCCGCTCTTTTAGAGCGGGTTGTGAAATGGTGGCCGGACGGGGACTCGAACCCCGAACCAATTGATTAAGAGTCAACTGCTCTACCAATTGAGCTATCCGGCCATAAAAAGGGGGCGCAGAGTGAGAATGCCCACCGGGAAATCAACAACATTTTTGATTATTTTTTTGAGCTTTGAGTTCTGTGCGACTACGCCAGTGACCATGGGCCGCGCATGGCGTGGCTTTTCATGCGGTTGGCGACGGGATCGTTCACAAATTCTTCTTTTGCGGGATCCCATTGCAAGGGGCGGCGCAATTGCATGGCGATGGTGCTGATGTTGCAGATGGTTGTCGAGCGGTGCCCGATTGGGAGCGTAGCGACGGGAGCCTGCCGCGTGCGGATGCACTCCAGGAAATTTCCCAGATGGTTGCGGCTTTTGTAGAGTTGAATCTCTCCGGGGCCGATTTGTTCTTTCAGCAGCGCAGGGGTGGATGCACTGACGCGCTGGCGCGATACTTCTATCCAGCCGGTCTGCCCGTGAAAGCGGATGCTCAACTCGGAGTCGCCTTCACGGTTGCGCATGGTCATCACGGTGCCGTCCGCATAATGAGCAGTGATGTTGATCGCGGTCGGTGTGGTGAACAAGCCGGTGGAGGGAAACTCGCCGTAGCCTTCGTAACGGACGGGGCCGGTCTCATCCATGCCCAGTGCCCATTGGGCGATATCCACGTTGTGCGCCCCGAAATTGGTGGTCTGGCCGCTCGCGTAGTCGAGGATGAAGCGAAACTGGTAATGTGTCCGCTGGCGCGTGAATGGCGCGTAGGGGGCCGGGCCGAGCCAGAAATCGTAATCAAAGCCTTCAGGCACGGGTTCTTCGTGCCATGTGCCGCCGCAATACCGGTTATTCGCCGGGATTTTGATTTCCACGTGCTTGATTTTCCCGATGCGTCCGTTGCGCACCAGCTCGCAAGCGCGTTGGAAATAGCGTCCGGAGCGCTGCTGGGTGCCGGTCTGTCCGATGCGACCGTGCTTCTGGGCTTCGGCGACGAGTAGGCGGCCTTCTTCAATGGTAAGCGTGAGAGGCTTTTCGACATAGACATCTTTGCCATGACGCACGGCGTCAATCGCTGTCAGGGCATGCCAATGGTCAGGTGTGGCGATGATGACTGCATCTATGTCCGGATGGCGGGTGACTTCGCGGAAATCGTGAAACTGGAGGCAGGCATTAGTGTGGTAGCCGGTGTTGACATCGTGAACGGCGTCGGCGCTCCGGTGGCGATCCACGTCGCATACGGCGAGGGCGTAGGCACCTTCGGAGGAAAGACCCCTGACTACGTTCTCCAAGTCGCTTCTTCCCATATTGCCGCATCCGATAAGCGCAAAATTAACGCGCTTGGACGGGGCATTTTTCCCGAATACACTGGAAGGGACGATGGAAGGGAAGAGGGTGAGTGCCGCAGTAGCTGCGCCGCCCAGACGGATGAATTTGCGACGGTTGATTTGTTCGGACATGCTACAGGGTGTGGGCTTCCACGTTCGGGTTTATCTGGAGGCGGGCGAGCGCGAGCGTGGCCGCTTCACGCACGATGGCAGGCTCAGCGGTATCGTTTAGAATCGAGGCGAGCAAAGGTGCAGCGGTGCGATCTGAAGCACGCACGCCGAGGGTGCCGATAAGTCCGGCTTTGGCGTTGCCTTTTAACTTGGACAGAGCGCTACGCAGGGCAGTGTCTGCTTTTTCACCTAAAATGGGTTGCAACGCGAGACGGGCAGGGTGGGTCATCTTCTCATCCACCAGCAATGGCGAGAGAGCGTCCACACAGGCCTCCGAGCCGATGAGGGCGAGCAGTCTGCAAGTGAACTCCTGTGCGGTACGGGTGCTCTTACTGTCCTTGAGGACGGCGATCAGGCGTTTTTCCAGTGCAGCGAATTCTTCCGGTTCGGCGGCGAAGACGAGCTTCTGGACGGTGTTGGCAAAGGTGTGGTCTGCACCGTATTCCAGCTTGCGCAATTCCTCCCAAGGGGAAGGTGTCCAGTTGAACACCTTGACCCGCCCGGCATCTGCTTTTGGGCTGGATGCCGTGGGCTGCGCCTTACTCTGCTTTTCGCTGTCGGCCATTGTTTGCCTGCGTATGGCGGAGACTCATTTGGCCGTCGCCGGGAGTTCCTGAATGCGAATATTGCGGAAGCGGACCTGCTTGCCATCGTCTTTCTTGCTGGCGGCATGGATTTGCAGCGCGATAAGTCCTGTGTCCGATGCAGAGTCTTTGACATCGGTACGCAGGACGCCATCGAGATAAGTCTTGATGCTGTCGCCATTGGCCTCGACGCGCAATTTCTGCCATTCGCCGGGTTTGACGATTTTGGGGTCTATGCCTTGTTTGCAAAATTCTTTGTCCTGATCAGTTCCAATGGCCGGATAGACCCAGCCGTTGCGGCGGTCTTCGTCGTAAATGCCAGCGGTGCGGCCAGGAGCGAACTCGATTTCCACCTGATAGCCGGAGACGTGCTTGGCGCGGGATTTGTATTTATCGCGCACCTTGGCTTTGCCGGGCAGGGGGGGGAGATTTGTGTGAGATTTGTCTGTTTCATTATACTCGCTGCGGATCTGCACGCCGGAATTCACGTCTTTGTGGCAATTGTATTCAAGTTCGAGGATGAAGTTGGCGTAGTTTTTTTCCGTGCACAGGAAGGTATTTGCCGTGCCGTGTTGCACTGTTCCGATGATTTCTCCGTTCTCAATAATGAAGGGCGCATTGCCGCCGCGCTTGACCCAGCCAGTGAGGTCCTTGCCGTTGAAGAGCGGCGTCCAGGCGGCGTGGAGGTCGGTGGCGCAGGCTACGAGCGTGAGCGTGACGGCACCGATGAGTGAAAACAATGTGCGGGAAAATGGTTTCATGTTTTTTCTTTGCGTGAGGGAAGTGCTACAGCGGCGCTCCGGGTTTGTTCCGTCGCCGGAAGTTGCTGCGCTCATTGCAGGGTTTTATTTTCTGTTCCTTGTTCTGTTTTGCGCTTATGTCCGCCGCCATGTTTTCCCGTCGTTCTTTCTTCAAAAATGCAGTGTTTACCGGCCTTCTACTTGGCACAGGGCAAGGTGAGGCTGCCGCCAACGGTGCAGGCAAATCCGCAAAAAATGTTATATTCATGGTGGCGGATGGCATGAACAGCGCATCACTCCACACAACTCGCCATTTTCAAAAGCTCGTCTCCGGCAAAGACAATGTCTGGCTTTCCCTCTACAACACGCGCCCTGTGGTGCGTTGCATGGTCGAGACATGCTCGGCGAGCAGCATCGTCACCGACTCTTCAGCCGCATCGAGTTGCTGGGGGAGCGGCTATCGCATCAACAACGGTGCGGTGAACATGTCGGTGGACGGACGCCCGCTTGAGCCGTTGCTCGTGAAGGCAAAAAAATATGGAATGGCGACCGGCCTGGTCACAACTGCCACTGCCACGCACGCCACTCCGGCAGGGTTCGCCGCCAACGCTAAACAGCGCTCCGAGGAAACCCTCATTGCCCGGCAATATCTGGAACGGCGCGTGGATGTCATCCTCGGCGGCGGCAGCGTTTTTTTCGACAACGTGTTGCGCGCCGACTTCAAATCCGCCGGCTATGAACTAGTCTCTAACCGCGAGGGTCTGCTCGCGCAGAAGGGCGATTTTGCACCTTTGCTTGGATTGTTTGCAGAGAGCCATTTGCCCTTTTCCATAGACCGCAACCACTCGCCGGCCTTGCAGACTTCGACTCCGACTTTGGCGGAGATGTCCACACTGGCGTTACAGCGGCTCGGACGGGCACCGGGGGGCTTTGTGCTGCAAATTGAGGCAGCGCGTGTGGATCACGCCGCGCACGGAAACGATGCCGCCGCACTCATCCACGACATGATCGCCTTTGATGAAGCCATCGTCGTGGCGCTCGATTTCGTGGACAAAAATCCGGACACCCTGCTCGTCATTACTACCGATCACGGCACAGGCGGCTTCAACATCAACGGCACCGGACTGGGCTATAAGGACTCGGCAAATGCGCTTTTGCGACTGGCCAAATTTACCAAATCGCATTCGCAGATGCGTCACGATGTGCGCTCGGTGAAGTCCGGCGGATTGGCTGCCTACCTCAAACGTGCGACCGGATTACATCTGGAAAAAGCAGCACTGCGAAACGCCGCTCATGCACTGGGTGCACAAAAAGCACTCTCGCCAGAAGAGGCAGCAGCAGGCGGCAGCGGCACCACCCTGCCTTTGCAACAGGTATTTGCCCCGCATATAGGCATCGGCTGGACCGGGAACAACCATACTGGCGACCTTGTAGAATTGGCCGCACTTGGCCCGGGCGCGGCTCGCTTCACGCCATTCCTGCGCAACGATGCGATCCACTGGCTGATACTTGAAGCACTGGGAAGGGGCGAGAGTCGGCCTGAGTGAGCCTCAGCAGCAGACAGGGAAGGGGGCAGTGTGCCCGCCTTCCGCTTTTTCATGAAACAGGCGTGCCGGAATCCTTCCGCCTTTTCGCCAACAGAAAACTCAGTTCCGGATAGCGCAGTATCCAAAGTATAAAGAAATACACCGCCGTGCCTATTCCGATTACCGCTGCCAGCTTCAATGCATCAACCGCGAGATTGGCTGCACCGTCCACCGGATGCCACAGGTCGCAGAAGCGCCACGCAACGTGGACACAGCCCCCCATCACCACTGCGGCAGCGAGACATTGCACAAGCGGCTTCCAAAACGATTCGGCACAAAAGGCACTGTTTTTCCCGCGCAAAATTTTCCACAAAACCACGTATTGAAATACGGCAGCCACGAGGTTTGCCGCCGCAAGACCGGGAGCCTTGAAGAGCCAGCCCAACACGGGAGATAGCACAATGTTAACCAAAAACACCCAAAGCGCCATTTTTGCCGGAGTGCGTGTATCGTTCAGCGAATTAAACCCGCGCCCGACAAGCGCAATGATGCC
>JAITXH010000036.1 GCA_031284845.1 Puniceicoccales bacterium
AGGGGATTCGGATTACCGGGTGTTGGGATCGGGAGGGTGCCACTAGAGCTTATTAACAACATCATTGTAGATAACAGGTTAGAATGTAGGCCTTGGAGATTACTCCACCAAGGCCCGCAAAGAAGAAAAGTGCGCACTCCAATTACTCATATCCGGAACACCGCCCACCAATTGGGCAAATAACTCGGATTTTGCTTCTTTCAACGCTTCCACTCGCGCTTCCACAGTGTCCGCTGAAATCAGGCGATAAATAAATGCCGTTTTCCGCTGCCCGATGCGGTGGACTCGGTCTATCGCCTGTGCTTCCACGGCAGGGTTCCACCACGGGTCGAGCAGGAAGACATATTCCGCACTGTGCAAGGTGATCCCCGTGCCCCCGGCCCGGAGGCTTACCAGCATGACACCCGCACCTTTCTGTTCCTGAAACGCCGCCACGGGAGCAGCGCGGTCTATCGTCGTTCCCGTCAGACGGAAGATCGGTGCCAGGGGAAACCGGCGTTGCACGGCACGTTGCACGCGATCAAGCAAGGCGACAAACTGGCTGAAAACAACGGCCTTTTTTCCATTCTCCAAAACTTCTCCCAGACGCTCCATCAGCACGGTGATCTTTCCCGATGCAGCGATGGGGGCGGCTTCATGCCCGGGCAACAATCCGGGGTCGCATGCCGCCTGGCGCAAGCGCGTCAACAGGGCGAGGAAACCTGCGCCGCCTCCCCCCGCGAGCAATTTCTCCGGCGCGATGTCGCCGAGCGATGCGACGCCTTCTTCGACTAGACGCCGGTAGATCTCGCGTTGCATCTCGCTCATCGGGCACATCAGCGGGACGGAGACCTTGGGGGGCAGATCGGCGGCCACGGCATCTTTCTCGCGCCGCAATATGAATGGGCGCACTTGCCGCGCGGCCCGCGCCACGGCCTCCGGGTCATGCTCCAGACGCGCCTCAAATGCCGCACGGTGCCCCAGCAGTCCGGGCATCAAAAAGCGGAATATCGTCCAAAGGTCGCGAGGGTGATTTTCCACAGGCGTCCCGGTCAACGCCAGCCTGTGCCGTGCGCGGATATCCATGCAGGTGCGTGCCGCGATGGTGTCCGGATTTTTGATGTGCTGCGCTTCATCGAGCACGGCGAAAGAAAACTCCACATCCGGCAGTGCTGCCCGGTGGCGGCGCAGTTGCGCGTAGCTGGCCACCCAGAGCGATGGGGCGGCATCCAGATTCCAGTTACATTTGCGCCCGAGCACGCCTACGGCGGCGGACGGGAAAAAGCGTGCGGCTTCCGCCACCCACACCGGCACGACGCTAGCGGGGCAGACTACGAGCACCGGGCGCGGGTCCTGCCTGCGCATGAGCAGGGTGAGCACTTGCACGGTCTTGCCCAGCCCCATCTCGTCGGCCAGCAGCGGGTGTGTATCCAGACTTAACATATGTGCCAGCCATGCCACGCCTCTCGCCTGATAGGGCCGCAGAAACGCGGGCAGGCCGTCCAACTGCACCGGCTCGCGCAGGAGTGTTTCGCGCCATGCAGCCAGGGCGGAATCTGCGGACACGCGCACGCGCTTCTCGTTGAACAACGAGAGGAGCGTATAGCGCGGCTGAACGCTGTCGGCATCCTTCCACTCAGCCAATGCCGCCTGCTGGCTCAAGCTCAGGCGGGCCAGCCCACGGCCCGGCACCAATGCCACCGCGCCCGGCGCGGCCAGCAATTGCCGGGTCACCGCCTCCGGGAGCCATTCGCCGCCCAGACTCAGGCGCCACCGGCGGCGGAATCCACCGTCATCGGCGCGCCGGAAGGGTTCGCCCGTTTTATCTGTTTCGCCACAGGATTCCAGCACGGCCTCCAAATCCAAGGCGGGCAGCTCGCGGGCGAGAGGTGCCAGTGCGCCGGTGCCTTCCGTGCGCCATCGTTTCACCCATGTTGGCAACTCATGTTGCACAAAGCGTGCGGCTTCTCCCGGTGTCTCCAGCCGCCAGCCTGCGGTCGGCGCATCGAAGGTGAATCCCTGCCGCCGGGCGTGGGTGACAAGCCGGAGCAATGCCGCTCTGTCCTGCTCCACCAGAGCCGTGCCCGGCACGGCCCCCTCGCCGTAAGCGGGTTGGCGTGCCCGGCCCCGGCGCTCTTCCCACACAGGGATGCACAACACGCCTCCACGGTGCCCGGAAAACATAAGTACGAGTTCCCGCGGGCTTTCCGGCCCCGGCTGCGCAGCTGCCCGCTCTGGCGGGGATGGCTTTTCCCCGGCGGCGGGAAGCACCTCCGCCGGATTGTGGCTGGGGGGCGTGGCGGCGGCTTGGCCTGGCGGGACCGTTTTTTCCGCATCCTCTGCTTCGGACTCCCCGGCGCTTCCTGAAAGTTCGTCGCCCAGCAATTCTTCAATTTCATACAAACCGGAGACGACGAGCGCCTCGCCCAATGCCTCGACGGCCAATGTAGTCCGCCAGAACAAACGCCCATCCAGCCAGGACAATACCGCGTGGGCGGCGGTGCCGTCTTCCCATTGCACATAAATAGTTGCTTCTTCGGCGAAAACGCTCACCTCGCGCACTTCGCCACGGCGGTAAATGGCGCGCCCGGTCTCCAATACGCCTTCGGCAAAAATATTTTCCCAGCCTCCAGCCAGCCGGTCGAGCCAGAGCACGAGGGCGGTTTTGGTGTAGGTTCGCTTTGCAAGACGCAATGACATGGGAAACCCGTCATCTCATCACCGGAGGCAGGTATTTTCAACCGCCAAAAAACTATTCGTGGCCGGGTGCCGGATGCGGCGCGTAGTGCAATGACTTCGTCTCGGAAAACGCCAAGTGGCTCCACGCCGAGCCGTCTATCAGGATGCCCTCGCCGGGGATCCCTCCAAAGGCGATGCCGTGCAACGGTCCCGGTGCTGCGCCGAGCCGCTGCCAAACGGCATCCACAGTCGCCACCGTATCCACGGGAATACCGCGCACACGGGCGAGGAGCCCGCTCAGGGTCTCTATCCCGGGCGGCACGCCAGCGGGGCCGGGCACGGCCTGCGAGAATTTTTGCAAGCGGAACTGTTCGTTCACAAAGGTGCCGTCTTTTTCAAAAACGGTCAGTCCCGGCAGCACCACTTCAGCGAGCGCCGAGGTGGCGTTGGCGTGGGTGCCGGCATAAATGATTTTCACTCCCGACCGGCTCAACACCCCGGCGGCGATACCGTTGAGCGTGATGTCTTCACCAAAAACAAGCAGCGTTTTGATTTCCCCCCGCTCCAGTTTTTCGGCGAGTGCGGTTAAGCCCGGATCCGGCAGGTGATCCACGAGGCCGGTGAGCAGGGCGCCACGCGTGTTCGGGGTGCGGTCTTCAGAGAGCAGGAGACCATCGTTTTCCCCGGCATGGCGCGGCAACCAGACCGGCCCCGGCGCAGCTTTTACAAGCTCTGCGGCGATGGCCTGCTCTTCGACACTCATGTGCCCGGACACGACATAGGCGGTGGCTCCGGCGGCGAGCAGGGACGCGGCCTTCTCCTGGGCATCGGCACGCGCCGGCTCGCTCAGACGGTCTGGCGCGGTGACGCTCTTGTAGAGAATGCGCCCGGAATCAGGCATCCAGGTATCGTTCACCGCATCGTTCCGGCGGGGTGTTATGCGGTAAATTTTCCCCTCACGGCTCCAGATGACGGTGTTTACGCCAACGCTGGATTCGGGGCAAATGCCCGGCGTGCGCTTGAGGAACCAGACGCGCATCTTGAACCGGAAATCCGTGCTCGTCAGGGCACCCACGGGGCAGACGTCCACTGTGTTGAGCGAATAGTTGTCCGCCAGCTCTTGTCCTGGAAAACACGCGAGCTGGCTACGCGATCCCCGGTTGATAAAGCCAAGCACGGGATTTTTGGAGATTTCCCGGCAAAAACGAATGCAGCGCGAACACAAGATGCAGCGTTCGTTGTCGAGCATGACACGGGGGCCGAGACGGACCTTTTTCGGTTTGCGGTTTTTGTCGTCACTATAGCGTGAAAAACCGCGTCCGTAGTCGGCGGAATATTCCTGTAACTTGCACTCCCCCGCTTGATCGCAAATCGGGCAATCCAAGGGATGGTTGAGCAAAAGGAATTCGGTAATGCCCTCGCGGCAACCTTTCACGACCGGGGAATCCAGCCTGACATGCAGCCCCGGCGAGACGGTCGTAGCGCAGGCGATGACGGGCTTAGGCTGCCAGCCGATTTTAGATTTTCCATTTTCGAGGACGGGTGCTCCAGTGGCGCGATCCCGCAAGGGAAGCCCCGTTTCGACAAGGCACATGCGGCAATTCCCGGAAACGGAAAGTTTGGAGTGGTAGCAATAGTGCGGCACTTCCTTGCCGATGTGGTGAATGGCCTCAACGAGATTCAACCCGACAGGGAC
>JAITXH010000180.1 GCA_031284845.1 Puniceicoccales bacterium
CCGGGCACGGCTCACCTGCGCGTGGCACCGCAAAAGGGGATCGAATTGATACGCGGTCTGCGCGGCTTCACTACGGGCTACGCCGTGCCGCAATTTGTGATAGATGCGCCAGATGGCGGCGGGAAAGTGCCTATTAACCCGGACTACATTGAGTCCATGAATGCAGAGGGCGTTGTCCTGCGCAACTATTTGGGCAATCGCTATGAATACCCTTCCCCTCCGGTCAGTTGCCCGCACATTTCACCCGCATAAACGCGAAGGCTACCTCAAAAACGGAAGATTTAACGCCTTTCAAAAAACGCACACGGAGCACGACGACAAGGGCACATCGTCACATTATTCGCCCCGGATAAGAGGCAAAAATAAAAATGCCCCGCTTCAGCACAAAGCCTCAACGGAGCGTTACGAGGAAGAGGGGAACCGACCTTAGCAGCCGTGCCTTTCACGCCGTCTCCTTGGCCTAGGGTGGGGAGTCGGCGGTTGCCTCCAAGACCCTCCGCCGTGCTCACCCCGCCCTTCCCGTCAACATTCAATCCCGACCCCTCGCGCCGCTCCGCCGAAGGATCCGCAACAGCCTGCACCCCCCCCGGATATGTCCTGCGCCGACGAGTCCCCCGCACCCTCATCTCGCTTGACACTGTGGATGTCTTCCAGCATTTCCGCACCTCCGACGGCTTGAGGGGTCCGGTGTATTTTACCTCGATGGAAGATCCCGGCGCCAAGGGGCAGCTTCTCAAGCCGTTCAATTTCGCTAACCTCGTGATCACTGAGGGTATCCCCATGTAATCACCCCCGTATCACTGAACACCTCAGGCGGCAGCCTCGCCATATACTCCGCAGCCACATTTGCGTGCGCAAGCTTCCCCCCACCGATAATCTCCGCACGAATAAGCCTCCCACCCTCATTCAAAACAGCCACATCTGCGCGCTCCTGCAACGGATCACGAAGCCAGCCAAGCGCAGAAGCAAAATCTTCGGGACTCACCACCTCCAATCTCACCAACGCGGAAGCCGGCTTATTCCCTGCTACCAGATCGTGGATTATAGAACTGCAATGGGCACCTTCAGTCCCGAGTTCTCTTGCGAGAGATTTGAGCGCTTCTTCCTTTTTCCTCCCGGCAAAATCAAGCGGATGGGCCTTCCCATTGGGACGTGAGGGCCAATTTGCTCCTCCATAAGCTGCAAACCAGGATCCATCGTAATAGGATGCCCGTGCTTCTGAATTTCCTCCGAAGCTTCCCTGTATTTTTTGAAGAAGTCTGATTCTGTTGTTTTCACCGACCGCCCAGTCTTGCGCTTCCACCCTTTCCAGCAAGTTCTGATTTTTTTGAGATTGGAGATTCGTTTTTTCAATCCTCCCACCTCCCCCATTTTTAATTCCTAATTTCCCGCCCCTGCCTCCAGCCACAAGCGGCGCACCAACGCATCGTCATCTACAAACTGCGTGATTGATTCACCCAATGCGCGTAAGAGCACAAAGCGCAAAGCGCCCTGGCGCACTTTTTTGTCACGGCGCATGGCGTCCATCAATGCATCCACCGGAAGCGGTTTACGCAAAGCTACGGGTAGATTATTTTTGCCGAGCAAATGCTCCACGGCAGGAAGCGCCGAGGCATCAAGCAGACCAAGGGCTGCTGAGAGGCGCGTGGCAAGAATCAGGCCCACGGAGACCGCTTCGCCGTGCAGATATTCACCGTATCCGGCCACGTTCTCGATGGCATGTGCGAAGGTGTGTCCAAGGTTAAGCAAGGCACGTCCGCCTTCGGGTGCAGTCTCGCGTTCGTCCTCGCTCACAATGGCGGCCTTGGATGCACAGCAACGGCGGATGATGTCCGGCAACGCGGGATGATCCCAGCTTAGCCGCCCGGCGAGGGCGAGCTGGTCGAACAGGGCGCGGTCGCCCAGCAACCCGTATTTGATGACTTCTGCCATGCCGGCGGCAAACTCGCGCGGTGGCAGCGTGGCCAGCAACGCGGTATCGGCATACACGGCACGCGGCTGGTAAAAAGCTCCGGCGAGATTTTTCCCGGCAGACAGATTGATTCCCGTTTTTCCTCCAACGGCACTGTCCACCATGGCAAGCAAGGTCGTGGGCACTTGAATGAAATCCACGCCGCGAAGGTAACTCGCCGCTGCAAACCCGGCCAAATCGCCGATCACGCCTCCACCGACTGCAAAGACGACGCCGTGCCGGTCCATTCGTGCAGCGGCAAGCGCCTCCCAAAGGCGCTCCAACTCGCCGATGCGCTTTGCATGTTCGCCATCCACAGAGGTGGTATGAACGGTGGCTCCGGCAGCGCGAAAGGCGGAAAACAAGGCGGGGTGGGCGGCGGCAAGCACGGGGCTGGTGACGATGAAAGCTGCACGTTTCCCGTTGAGAAGTGACGCGGCGGCATCCACAGCGGCGGCACTTTGCGCCGGGCCGATGTGAATGAAATAGGCGCGTTCGCCGAGTGCGACGGCAAGTGGAGTAAGAGGAGAGGAATTTTCCATGACGCCAACAGCAAAGCATGACACCGCCTCTGCCGCCAATCTGGAATTTCCTATTTGCATTTTCCCGCGTCTTATATGTGCTCACGCGTCTCGTGAGCATTTTCTATAAATACGGAAAACATGTGGCTGAGATTTCAGGAAGAAATGCCCTTGCCAGTCTTTTTGAAGCACGCCTCGCGGCGCATAGCACGAAGGATACAAATTCAAATGACCCAATGCTAGACTGCCTATTTCCCGAAAATTTAATCGCTTTGGCCGCAACGTGGAAGTCGCTTGCCGTTGGCAGCGTTGGATTCACGCACAACAAGATGGGTTCATGGAAATTAAGCTGGTCGCAAAATCAAAATCTCAGGCCAGTCCTTTCCGCTCTCCATGAGACAGGCGGGCAGCCGGAAACAAATATTGTTTGATGAAATAGTCGTGGTGAATTTTCCTCTCGTTTTTCTACTTCTACCATGCGCTTTCTCTTTTTTGCTCTTTTTTCTTTTTTCTACGTTTCTGCTGTGCTGCATGCGGACACGTTGCCTTCGCAGGTAGTCGTCCTCGCCAACAGAGACAACGCGGAATCGCTCCTCCTCGCCCGGCACTACATGAAGGCTCGAGCCATCCCCGAGCAAAACTTGATCTCGCTCCCGTTGAACATGCGGGAGGAAATCTCATGGGCAGAATTCACCACCACCCTGTGGGATCCGCTCATCGCTATCCTCCAGCAAAAAGGCTGGCTGACCGGCGAGATGCTTCCCGGCGTTGATACCTCCGGGCGGCGGCGCATCAAAATCAGTGAAAATAAAATCGGTTACCTCGTCCTTTGCCGCGGTGTGCCTTTGCGCATCGCCGACTCGCCTGCCATCGTCGCAGTCGAAAAAAAACAGCCCGGCGCCCGCTTCCATCCGGACTTTTCAAGTTGCATAGCCTCTGTGGATTCGGAGTTGGCTACGCTGCCGATGGCAGGAATTCCGGCTACGGGTTTCGTGCCGAACCCTATCTTTCAGAAGCTCAAAATCACCGCGGAGGCACGCCAGAGTATAGTGCATGTCTCGCGGCTCGACGGGCCGTCGCTGGCGGACTGCCTGCGGCTGGTGGACGGTGTCCAGTATGCCGAGCAATACGGACTTACCGGACGGGCCTACGTAGATCAGGGCGGACCGCACAAGCAAGGAGATGACTGGTTAAAAGACACGACAAAATTGCTTGAAACAACTGGTTATGATTTGTCCGTAGAGGAGACCTCCCGGCTTATCGAATACGACAAGCGAGCCGATGCGCCGGCTTTGTATTTCGGGTGGTATTCGCAGAACATCGCCGGGCGTTTCGCTGATCCAGATGTGAGTTTCGTCCCCGGCTCAATCGCATTACACATCCACAGTTTTTCTGCGATCACCTTGCGCTCGCCCACTCGTGGCTGGGCAGGCCCGTTGGTCGCCAAAGGCGCTTCAGTTACCTTTGGCAATGTGTCCGAGCCTTACCTGCAATTTACGACTGTTCCGTCGCTTTTTCTGGCTGTCCTGCTGAAGGGTTGGCAGGTGGGCGATGCGTATGCCATGGCGACGGCGGGCTGGAGTTGGCAATCCATATTGATAGGCGATCCGCTCTACCGTCCATTCAAGATATCGCTTTTGACTCAATTGGAGCACATCCGGAGGAGGAAACCAGGCGGGAAACGGGCGCTCCGCGACTATGTATTGCTGCGGTATGCGAATTTATTGAGGCTGGATCACAAAGAAGATCTGGCGCGCAACATATTGGCGGCTGCCGTCAGGGAGCGCCCGACACTGGCCTTGCGTTACGCACTGGCCCTGCAAGCCGATCACCCCGCCATGGCCTGGCAATCGGGCAATGTGGATGTGGGGACCGAAGACACAGGGTTGCTGGTGGAAGTGGCGCGGTATTTACAAAAGAACGCTTTGCCGGGCGATTCCCTTGCCGCTTACAAAGCGCTATTGGGGCGGCGGGAGCTTCCTCGTGCCTCCCGTGTGAAAATCCTCAACGAGGCTGCCGCCGTCGCAGCAGCCATCGGCGACGATGCACTGGCGGCCAAGTGGCTCGAAGATGCGGCAAAATAAAACAGCTCCACACTGAAGCGGGCGACCCTCTCCTGATAACTACTCACTGGTGGCAATAGCCATTTCACCCGAAGATAAGCGCAGGCGGTGAATCCCCGGTGCCTCAATGGAAAATTCAAGGTGCCACGCATTCTCCGGCAATCGGTCTCCCAGCTTTTCAGGCCATTCCACAACAAGTGTCCACGGGCTGCGCAGCAAATCCCACAGGACGAGTGTGTCGGCGTCAGCAGGCGATTGCAAACGGTAGGCATCCATGTGGACGAGTTGGCGCACCTTGGTCTCATAGATGAAAAACAGCGCGAAAGTGGGACTTGTAATCGGTTCCTTCAAGCCAAGCGCACGGGCCATCCCGCGCACAAAAGTCGTCTTCCCCGATCCCAGATCGCCATGCAGGGCAAGCGCCGTATTTTCGGGCAACAGCGCTGTCAACGCTGCCGCCAGCGCTGCGGTCTCTTCGATGGAACGGCTCGTGATGCCCGTGCGCCAGTGCGACAGCGGCAATATCTGCCCGGGGCGGTATGGCGGGACGATGTTCATGCCGGATTACACTCTCGAGAATACGCCGAAGCGTTCAGTTTTGAGCCGCCTGTGGCGATGGCGCACGACCACGCGTGCGGATGATCACAGCGACTCCTAATAGCAGAATGAAAAGCGAATAGAACTGACCGCGGGACAAGCCCAGCACGAGGCTGACCCCGGCATCCGGCTCCCGGAATATCTCTCCGAAGATGCGCACCAGTGCGTATATCGAGATGGCTTCACCGAAGAGCCGCCCTTGCTTCAGATTGCTACGCCAAAACCGCCACTGCGTCCAAGCCAGCAGCAACAAGCCTTCAAGTGCCGCCTCGTAGAGTTGCGACGGGTGGCGCGGGAGCAAAAACATCTCCACAGGGCCATTGTGGGCACGGAAAATCACACCCCAGGGCACGGTCGTCTCCCGGCCCCAAAGCTCGCTATTGACGAAGTTGGCCAAACGCCCGAAGAAAAATCCAGCCGGGGCAAGCGTCGCAGTGATGTCCATGAGGCCCCAGAAGGGCGTTTTGTATTTCCGTGAAAACCAAATCAAGGCAAGCCACACGCCAAGCATTCCACCGTGGCTCGCCATGCCTCCTTCGTTCACACGAAATATTACCGCGGGGTCTTCCAGCAGGATGCCCGGATTGCGGGGCAACATGTAGCCGAACACATAGCCGAGCCGAGCACCGGCCAAAACGCCTACCACTAGAGCAGTCATCAGTATAGATTGGCGTTCAGGATCGATCGGAGATTTGCCGAATTTGTAATAGCGGTTCAGCAAAATGCCGGCCACGATAAACCCGGCCACGTAGGCCAAGCCATACCAGCGCAGCCCATCCAGCGGCCAGCCCGCAGGAAAATGCACAAGCATCGGGTCGAGGTTATGCACCCAATAGCCCGGCGTGGGGACTGAGGTTTGCGACACGATGTTAGCAGCGAGTATCATGGAGTATGCGGACCAGTTTAAAACCGCACTCCGACCTCAATCTTGAACACCGCTGCCGGATCAACGCCAAAGTCGTCAATGTTGTGGCCGCTGCTGCGAAATCTGTAACGGCTGTAAAGCACGCCGCCGACACTGGCGCGGACATACCCCATCCCATCCGGACCAAATTCGTGTGTGACGCGCAAAGTCAGCGGCACTTCCCAAATCTCAAGCGCCCGCGTGCGCCGCGCCCCGTAAGCCGACTGGTCTTTTGCCAAGCGGTAATTGCCGCCCTGAATCGTGCAACCCAAGTCCACGCGCAGAGTCCTGTCCTCAAAGACATCACAGCTCACCATCACGCCGTTGAGGATATTCAGCGACCAGCGCGGAGTGATTTGCCAGGACGCGCCCGCGAACGGCAGCGGCAGCGCACGATCTTCAAGGAAAGTCGTCACCATCACGCCGCTGAAAAACGTCAACTTGGAATTGAGCTTAAACCGGACACCTGCGCCGATACGCCCTGTGCCGCCGCTGAGCAAACTAGCTGAGCGCTCCGCCGCCAACGTCCCCGACCCATCAACGAAGAAACCCCAACGCTTCGTAAACATGTGCTCGTAATGCAGGAAAAGGCGCAGGCGCTCCATGTTGCCGAATGGCGCGGCGGACACCCCGTGAAAATCAAAATCTGTGTAGCGGTAATCGAGCGCACCGATGAGCACATTGGAATCATTCGATAAATGGAAACCCGCGGTGGCGGAATAACTCCATGCGGACAGTTCCCCGGCACGCCCCTTGATATCAGAGGGAGTTTGCCATGAAGCATCGCTGTCCAGTTGGGTGATCCACCGGAGGCTCTCGAAAAAGGAAGGGGCGGCGGCAGTTGTCGCCGGCTGGGCGGCTGGAGCTCCCTCCGTAGCGGCGAACGCGCTGAATGGCGCGAGTGCGAGCGCAAGCGGAAAAAGAACATTACAAAAAGAGAAGTTCATTGGATTACGTTTTAAAAGGCACGCATGAGAACTGAAAATATGAAAATATGAAATAAGAAACATAAATGAGTTGCGATATGGCCGCCGCCCTACATACACGCCGCCCTTTATTGCACGGGCTGCGCCCGTGTTCCGTCTGCTTTTTTCACGATGAGAGGGAAAGTTTCACGGCTGGTTTCACATCTCATCCCCGAACGAAAAAACAGTTCCTTATGGAAAATGACTCCCCGGCGAAAATCACTTTCGCCGACTTGAATCTCGATGAACGCCTCTTGCGCGCCATTGCCGCCAAGGGCTACACAGCGCCCTCCCCCATCCAGGCGCAATGTATCCCGTATCTGCTGGAAGGGCGCGATGTGCTCGGCACGGCCCAAACTGGCACAGGCAAGACAGCCGCCTTCGCCCTGCCCATCCTGCAGCTCCTCTTGCGCCACCCGCGGCGCATGCCGCGCAATTGTGTGCGCGCACTCATCCTTACGCCCACGCGCGAGCTGGCTGCGCAGATACACCGGAGCTTCCTGGAATACGGTGCACACACCGGTGTGCATTGTGCCGTGGTCTATGGCGGTGTCGGCTTCCAGCCGCAAATCAACGCCCTGCAAAAGGGTGTGGATGTGCTCATCGCCACACCGGGGCGCCTCATTGATCTTGGAGAACGGGGTTGCCTCAACCTCGACTCGCTCGCCGTTTTCGTGCTCGACGAAGCCGACCGGATGCTCGACATGGGCTTCCAGCCCGCCGTGCAGCGCATCGTCAACGAAATCCCGGAAGTGCGCCAGTCCCTGCTCTTTTCGGCCACTATGCCTTCCACCGTGCGCGGCCTTGCCGAATCATTCTTACACGATCCCGTAAACGTAGCCGTCGCAGGGGAATCGGCCACTGCGGACAATATCGCGCAACAGGTCTGGCACGTCGAGGGAGCACACAAGAAGCAACTTCTTCTACACATTCTTCAAGAGCATCACACGGAAGGGCTGGTTATGGTGTTTATGCGCATGAAACATGCAGCGAGCAAAATTGCCGACTTCCTCAAAAAGAACGGCATCCAAGCCGAAGCCATTCACGGCAATAAATCTCAAAACGCGCGTGAGCGGGCACTGTCGGCATTTCGCTCCGGGAAGGCGCGGGTGCTTGTAGCCACCGATGTCGCTTCCCGCGGCATAGACGTCAAGGGCATCGAATTGGTGATAAACTATGACATGCCGAATGAAGCCGAAGCCTACGTCCATCGCATTGGGCGCACGGCGCGAGCCGGGGCGAGCGGCAAAGCATTAAGTTTTGTCGAACACGAGAACCGGAATATGTTGCGTTCCATTGAGCGGCTCATCAGCCAGACTATTCCTGTGCAAAAAGATCATCCTTTTTCGCCTTCGAAGCACATACCGGCACCGCCTTCATTTCAGCGTGATTCCGCCGATTCCCGTCCGCGAAGCCCGAACCGTCCCAAAACGGGTTGGCAGTTCCGCAAGCGCCGTTCCGCATAAGCGGCAAAGGAAGCGCGGAAAGGAGGGCTTTCCCACGGCAGCGGGAAATGATTGAAAAGGGGGTGCGAAAAGGGCTTGGTGGCCACACACGCCCTCATCGCCGACTGCCTCATCAGTATCGGCAGTGATGGTGAAATTATATGCTTTATCTCCACTTGTTGTTG
>JAITXH010000045.1 GCA_031284845.1 Puniceicoccales bacterium
TGTCGCGGGCAATACGAAAGCGGGGGAGGCACCTGCCTCAATGGATGAGGACTGCGCCGGATTTCATCTTTTAACCTCTACTCCATTCGGCAGTTGCGGAATACGTGTTGCCTCATGTCGCAACCCTATGAGTCTGGATTGAAGCTGTCGCTCGGAGGTCGGTAAGAACCTATCCACCATTTGTGAAGCTACGGGTACTTTAGCGGTTTTGATTTTTGAGGATTGGGATTGAGGGTGAGCATCCGGTCTGGATTTCTCCTTTCCGCTCAACTCAGGCGAGAGGGACACCTGACCGGATGCTTACCTCCAAATGCCTGAAGTGGCGGATTATTCTTTGCTTCCTGAGGGTGGTATCGGGCAATCCAGTGCGCAGGCGACGATGCGCAGTAACTCGGCTTCTTCCTGATGAATAAAGGCGTCGGCGGCGGCGGTATGCGCGGCGGCCAGAAGGACTTGCTGTTTGATGTCCGGCGAGGCCTCGGCGAGTTCCTCCAGAGCGCTGTCGAGGCGGCGGAAGTTGCATTCGGGGGCATCAAGCAGTTTCAGGCTGCGGCGCAATGAAGGTATGGTGCTTGCGCCGACGGAGAAAATCTCAGCGGGACGCAATTTGGTGGAGTGCCCGGCGTGGGTGATGAAGGAGAGCACGACGGCAATGGAGTCGGCCTGTGTGACAATTTCGGTGTGGCGGACACGGGCGGCGCGGCGCGGGTTGCGCAGGCCGTCCAGATGGTGACGCAGAAGGCGCATGAGGGCACATTCGAAGATGGAGATCCGCCCGTCTGCATCTACGAGGCGTTGGGCGGTGGCGAGGAGGATATCTTGCTGGGCGCGGGAAAAGGTGTGGAGCACACCGAGTGCGATTTGCAGCAGGGGAAGGCGCTGGAATGGGTCGAGGGTGTTGAGTTTGTTGAGCAGGGCAGGCTCGATAACGAGGCCGACGAGGGCGGCGTTCTGGCGGGTGCGCACGGCGGGTTCAGGGTCGAGGAGAAGGCCGAGGATGATGGAGCTGGCACGGGCCGGGTCGCGTGCGGCGTCGTGCAGGGCGGGAGGCAGGTGGTCGAGAAGCGAGCGTGCGCGCTCGACTTGCGCGGTGTCGAGGTCGCCGATGGAGGCCATGAAGGTGGCCACGGTGTGGCGCACAGGAGGCAGGAGGGGAGATTTGGGCGCGTTGGGTGATTTCTCGGGCGCGGGGCCTCTCAATACCGGGGTATCAAGCTCGAAGTCGGGGACAATGGCTTTGATGCGTTTTTCGAGTGGCGGGTGGGTGGCAAAGAAATGCTCGCCGAGTCCGCTGAAGCATTGGGCGAAAAAGGTGTGGCTGATTTCTCCGGCATTTTGGCCGCTGATGAAGGCACCTACATCGTGGGTGCGGATGCGGTTGAGGGCATTGGCCATGGCGTCCGGATTCCGCGTGAATTGGACGGAAGAGGCATCGGCGAGGAATTCGCGCTGGCGGGAGACTGCGGCTTGAATGAGGCGTCCGAAGAAATACCCCGCGTAGCCGATCACGAGTATGCTGAATCCTGCAAAAAGGAGGAAAAGGCTTGCGCCGTTTTTTTTGCCGCGCCCGGCGTTGCTTCTCACGGCGGATTCGAGGACTTGTCGTCCGAGGAGGGCAAATACGAGGATGCCGAAGATGATGGCGGTGAGCCTCAGGTTCATCCGCATATCGCCGTTGAGAATGTGGCTGAATTCATGGCCGATGACGGCTTGCAACTCGGCCCGGTCGAGGTGTTCCAGGGCACCTTGTGAGACGGCGACAATGGCGTCGCTCGTGGTGAGGCCGGCGGCGAAGGCGTTGATGGCGGGTTGATCGGGAAGGACGAAGACGGCGGGGATGGGCATGCCGGAGGCAATGGACATCTCTTCTACGATGTTGAGCAGGCGGCGCCCGGCTTCTCCGGCGGTCTGGTAGCAAACTCGCTGTCCGCCCATCATGCGGGCGACGGCTTCGCCGCCTTCGCGCAGTGTGGCCCACTTGTAAAGCGAGCCGGCACCGACGATGCAGATAACGATGCCTAGCGAGGCGAAGGCGAGGGTGGGATTCCAGAAGCTCTCTGCGGTCGGTGCCTCGAAACTGCCCGAGGCGGCCAGGGCGAGCATGACGACGCCGTAAGCGCCGGCACTGATGAGGAATACGGCGAATGCGAAGAGGACGACGAGCCGCCGTGTCTTCGTGCGGGCGCGTGTCTGTGCGGCGAAAAAGTCCACGGGAGAAAAGGGCGGGCGTTAGAATACGACCTTGGGCGCGATGCGCTCGGGGGCATCCGCGATCTGGAAAAGCTCTGCGGGGAGGAATCCGAAGAAGCCGGAGAGCAAGACGGAGGGGAAGGCTTCACGGGCGGTGTTGTAGGTCATGACGGCATCGTTGTAGGACTGGCGGGCGAAGGCGACCCGGTTTTCCGTGGAGGTGAGTTCTTCGGAGAGTTGAGTCATGGTGCGGTCTGCTTTGAGTTGGGGATATTGCTCGACGACGACCATGAGGCGTGAGAGTGCTCCGGCAAGCCCGTTCTCCGCTCCTGAGAGTGCGCGCATGGCTCCGGTGTCCGCAGGGTTGGCCGCTGCGCTTTGTGCCGCGCCGGCGGCGGTGTTTCGTGCTTTGATGACGGCTTCCAGCGTTTCGCGTTCATGTTTGAGGTAAGTCTTGGCGGTCTCTACGAGATTGGGGATGAGGTCATAGCGGCGTTTGAGTTGGACGTCTATTTGTGCGAATGCGTTTTTGAAACGGTTTCGCAATCTGACGAGGCCGTTGTAGATGCTGATGATGTATAAGATGGCGATGACGACGAGTGCGATGGGCAGCACGGTGGCAAGGGTGTCGGATGAAAGGTGGATTTTTGCGACGGGAATGTTGTTCATGGTGTTGTTTATGGTTTGGGGTGGAGGGGGCATGGCAAACGAAAAACATGGGTTGCATGGGATTTCGGGCAGCGGTGCCGGGTACCGGGAGAACGTTTGCCGATTGAAGGTTCTTTTTTAATCGTTAGCCGTTGTCAAACAGTTGGTAATGACAGCGCTTTTTTGATGTGAGAATACGCCGCAGATCTAGATGCTGCGTGCTGCGCTACCGGATGGTCTGCGGCGCGAGGTGCCTCATGCGAGTTTTTTGCAAAAGTGCGCCAGCCGTTCCAATCCTTTTTCGATGGTGGCGTCGGAGGTGGCATAGCTGAGGCGCAGGTAGCCTTCGGTGCCAAATGCCGAGCCGGGGACTGCGGCTACAAGTTCTTCGTCGAGCAGGCGGGCGCAAAATTCGTTTGAGCCGAGGCCGAAGGCGCTGATGTTGGGAAAAAGGTAAAACGCGCCTTGGGAGCGGTGGCACGTGATGCCGGGGATGGCGTTTAGTCCGGCGAGCAATTTCAGGCGTCTGCGGTCAAAGTGGGCGAGCATTTCTGCGAGCGAGGCGCGGGCGAGGTCGGGGTGCTCATAGACGGCGAGTGCGCCGTGTTGGGCAAAGGTGGTGACGTTTGAGGTGGTCTGGCTTTGCAGGTCGGCCACAGCGCCGGCGATTTCTTTGGAGGCGACGAGGGTGCCTAGCCGCCAGCCGGTCATCGCATAGGTTTTTGCGAAACCGGAGACGGTGATGACCTGCTCGGCAGCGGCGGGAGAGAGGAGGGCGGGGTGGGTGATTTTTTGCCCGTCGTAGAGCAAGTGTTCGTAAATTTCGTCGGAGAGGATGAGCAGACCTGCTTGGAGGGCGGCGTTGGCGAGTGCGCCTAATTCGGCTTTTGAATACACGGCACCGCTCGGATTGGAGGGGGAGTTGAGAATGAGCAGGCGGGTCTTTGGCGTGATGGCAGCCTTGAGTTGCCCGGGGGTGATTTTGAAGCCGGTGCTGTCGCCGGAGAGGATGAATTTGGGGACGCCGCCTGCGAGTTTTACCATCTCGGGGTAGCTCACCCAGTAGGGGGCGGGGATGAGGACTTCGTCACCGGGGCTGACTGTAGCCAATATGGCCAGATAACAAGACATCTTGCCGCCGGGCGAGACGACGACCTGATTTTCGGCGATGGCGAAGCCGCGTGTGTTGTAATCGGCGGAGATGGCTTTGCGCAGGGCGGGGATGCCGGGCGTGGGCGTGTATTTGGTTTGCCCTGCGGCGAGAGCTTTGGCGCAGGCGTCTTTGATGAAGGCGGGGGTGTCGAAGTCCGGTTCTCCGGCTCCGAATCCGCAGACATCTTTGCCGTCCGCTTTAAGTGCTTTGGCCTTGGCATCAACGGCCAGTGTAGGCGAGGGCGCTATATTGCGTGCCCAAGTGGAAAGCATAGATGTAGTGGATTTGCTCATGTGTGATTGAAGTATCTTTTTTTGCGCGGACGACATGTTCTTTTACGCATGGGTAATAGGCAAAGCATTTTTGCCTTATCGTGAGAGACCGCACGGAGGCACGGGGAGAGGGGGCATCTCAATAGACATCGCGCTGATAGCGCTTGGAGTGCTTGAGGTCGCGGATGTATTCGGCGGCGGATTCGGGTGACATGCTGCCGTATTCGGCCACGATCTCGTGCAGTGCGGCATCCACATCTTTTGCCATGTGTCTGGCATCTCCGCAGACGTAGAAATAGGCTCCATTTTCCAGCCACTGCCACAGTTCGGCTCCGCGTTCCCGCATACGGTCCTGGACGTAGATCTTGTGCTCCTGGTCGCGTGACCATGCGGTGGAAAGTTCGGTGAGGACGCCGTCTTGGAGCCATGCGTTAAGCTCGTCTTCGTAGAGAAAATCGTCCGCCCGGTGCCAGTCGCCGAAAAAGAGCCAGTTTTTGCCGGAGGCTCTGCGTGTGGCGCGTTCTTGCAGGAAGCTGCGGAAGGGGGCGATGCCCACGCCGGGGCCGACCATGATCAAGGGGGCGGAGTCGTCGTGAGGCAGGGCGAAGTTGGACGGAGCGAGAAACACGGGCAGCTCTGCTTTATCCAGCGGGGCGCGTGCGGCGAGATAGGTTGAACAGACGCCTTCGCGTTGGCGCCCATTGGTCGTGTAGCGCACGACGGCGATGGCCAGTTCGACTGTTTCCGGGTGTCGCGATGGCGCTGAGGCGATGGAATAGAGGCGGGGCGAGAGTTTGCGCAGGTGTGCGATAAGCTCTTCCGGTTTGATTTTTGCGGAGGGGAATTCTTCGGCGATGTCTATAAACTCGCGTTCTTCAAGCCATGCCTTTTGCGCCATTTGGTCGGAGGCGAGCACTTTCTCCGCAGTGGCTTTCTCCTCTGGGCTGGTGGCGCGTTCGTAGATGAGCTGGAGAAAGTTCTTTGTCACGCCGCTGAGCAGGAAGCGGGTAGAGAGGGCCTGACGGAAGGTGATAGTGTCGGTGCCTGCGTGCACGGGTTCGGTGCCGTCGCAATTGAGTGCCTTGAGCAGGGCATTTACCAGATCCGGGTTATTAGTCGGAAGGACGCCGAGCGAGTCTCCGCAGGTATACTTAATACCGCTTCCGGCGATATCAACGGCGAGATGGACAGCCTCTTTCTCACCCGCCGCCGAGGTAAGGCGGCGACGCTCTGTGATGCGCGCTAAAAACGGGTGGTTACGATCGTGTATGTTGGCGACAATTCCGCTCATGATAAAAACGTGGGGTGGGCAGGGATAAGGCGTGTTTTTCCAAGGTAAAGGCTGAATTCCATTTTTTGCATAGTGTTTTGGTTGTTTTATAGCTTATCCCGAGAATACGTCCCAGAGCAGCACGCATTCCGCGATGAACCACACCAGCAGCCCGAGCGCCAGAATAGTGAGGAAGCGCCGGAGGAGGCGCAGCTTCTTGTGTGAGCGCCCATCGCTATCGCGGTAGCCAGTGCCGAACAGGCGGCGGCGCAGCCTCTCTTGCCACGGCGGGTCGGTGTCCAAGCTGGGGTGGGCGAATACGGCTTCGCGGTAACGCCGTTTGTTCTGGTAAGAGTTTTGGAAAAGCCGTGGAAACATAGATGTGCCGGAATGCTGCGTTAAGCCGCCTGTGAAACGTGCGGGTTAATCGAGCTTGGTGAACAGGGCTTTGCCGGGGGGCGTGGCCGGTGTTGCCACCGTGGCGGGGTCGAAGAGGGCGCGATCCAGTTGGAGCGGGTAGGCGACATGAGTGAAGGAAAGGATGTCTTTGTCCCGCGAGGCGATGTCAAAGAGGCGAAGCTCCTTGGGGAGGTAAATGTCCTGCGGGCTGGTGCGCACGCGGGCGATGTCTGAGACTTCGAGTTTGCGTGTCTCGCGTCCGTCTGTGCCGCAGATGACCGCCTGCGTGAGTGCGAGGTTGTAGGCGCGGTCAAAGGCGAGCCGGACGTGGCCGATCTCCGGATGCGCCTTTTTGAAGGCTTCCGGTGCGTTCATCTGGAAAACATGAGAAGGGCGTCCCAGGATGCGGCGCACATCCACATAGTGTGAGTCCGGCCAATAAGAGAAGGGGCGTTGCAGCTCAAAGGGCGTGAAAATGAGGCCGGGGCAGATGGGCTGTGTGGCATTGGCGTCGGCTCGTTCGCTCTTGCTGCCGTTTTGCCGCCAAAGTGCGGCGTCGGGACCACTTTGCAAAATGAATGCCCCGGCGGGAGTATTGGCATCGGCGGAGGTCAATTCGACGCGGAAAACCGGACCCTGATTTTGCCATGAGCCCCAGAGAGTGCCGTGGTATTTCGTCTCCTTGTCGCTGTTGCGCGGGACGTGAGTGATAGTGAAAGAAAGGCAGATGTCTCCCGGCAGTCTGTAATTGCGGAAATCGGCAAGCAACTTTGCGGCTTCGTCCCGTTGGAGCCGCCGATACGACATGTCTCCGCCGAAGTGGGATTGTGCGTGCGCCGCTACCGGCACGCCGAGCGACAGCAATAGCAGGAGGGCCAGATGCGGGATGCGGGAGAAAAAATGCGACATGGGGGCGGAGCCTCGCGCATTTGAAGGCGTTTGTCAAAAAAGTTGAGCGGAGCGCTTTTTTTCTTATCACCACTCTCCCATGTCCATTTCCCGCACACTCGTCAAAGATGCCCATAACGCCGCCTCGCCGGGCGAAGATATCCTGCTCCAAGGCTGGGTGCGCACCCGCCGCGACGCCAAAAATTTTTCCTTTGTGGAGCTGAATGACGGCTCCTGCCTCAAGGGGATGCAGATCGTCGTGAATGCCACGCTGCCCGATTACGCGGCGCTCATGCACAAGTCTGCCACGGGCGCGGCCATCAGCGTGCGCGGGCGGCTTGTCGCCTCGCAGGGGGCAGGGCAGAAGTGGGAGGTGGTCGCAGAGGAGTATGCTGTGGTGGGCGAGGCTGGAGCAGCTTACCCGCTCCAGAAGAAAGGGCATTCGCTGGAGTTCTTGCGCGAAATCGCCCACCTGCGCCCGCGCTCCAATCTTTTTGGCGCGGTCTTCCGGGTGCGCAGCCGGCTGGCTTATGCCATCCACCAGTTTTTTCAGGAACGCGGTTTTTTCTATGTTCACACGCCCATCATCACGGCCAGTGATTGCGAAGGAGCGGGGGAAATGTTTGGTGTTTCGACGCTTGATTTGGCCAATCCGCCGCGGGATGAGACGGGGGCGGTGGACTACACAAAAGACTTTTTCGGCAAAAAGACGGCCCTCACCGTATCCGGGCAGCTCGAAGGCGAAACGTTTGCCTGTGCGCTCTCGAACATCTACACCTTCGGGCCTACGTTTCGCGCCGAAAACTCAAACACCTCGCGCCATGCTGCCGAGTTTTGGATGATTGAACCGGAAGCCGCATTTCTCGATCTTCAAGGGGATATGCAACTTGCGGAAGACTTCGTGAAACACCTCATCCGCGATGCGCTCGAGCACTGCGCAGCCGACCTCGATTTCTTCAACAAATTTGTAGATAAAGGGCTGCTGGAACGTCTGAACTTTGTGCTGGAGCGTCCTTTCCAGCGGTGCTCCTATACGGAAGCGGTGGACATCCTCGGCAAGTGCGGGCGCGTATGGGAACATCCCGTCGTGTGGGGCGACAACCTGCAATCCGAGCACGAGCGTTTTCTCGCCGAAGAGCATTTCCAATGCCCGGTGACGGTCTTCAACTACCCGCGCAGCTTGAAGCCATTTTACATGAAGGTCAACGAGGACGGCAACACCGTGCGTGCCATGGATCTGCTTGTGCCGGGCATCGGAGAGATCATCGGTGGCAGCCAGCGCGAAGAAAATCTCGACGTGCTCCTGGAAAACATGCGTCGGCAGGGCCTCAACGAAAAAGACTATTCCTGGTATGTAGATTTGCGTCGCTACGGCACCGTGCCGCATTCGGGATTCGGGTTGGGATTCGAGCGGATGCTGATGTTTGTGACCGGCGCGGGCAACATCCGCGACGTGATTCCTTTTGCCCGCACCCCGGGCAATGCCGAATTCTAACCCGCATATTGCGCGAAATCTACGGTAGGGATTGACGCCACGCCTGCTTTGGTGGCAAATGGGGCCTTCAAAAAAACACAGGCAATGCAAGTCAATATACTGCGGGCAAAAATTCTCCGCGCTGAAGTCACCGATGCCAAGCTGCACTACGAAGGTAGCATGGCTATTGATGCGGAGGTCATGCGTCTCGTCGGTATTTTGCCACACGAAAAAATCCTCGTAGGCAACATTACCAATGGCGAACGTTTTGAGACTTACGCCATTCCGGCACCGGAAGGCTCGCGCACATTCTCGCTCAACGGCGCTACGGCGCATCTGGGGAAGCCCGGCGATCTGGTGGTCATTATGACGTTCGGCTGGTTGCCCGAGTCCGATGCTGCCGCTTACGAACCGCGCATCGTGGTGTTTGCCGATGCCAACAAGCGCATCGTCAGGTTGACCAATCCCGCCGAGCCGGCGCTCGCACAGGCATTTAAAAGGTAAATGCAGCGCATTCCTTAAAACTCGTTCTTTCAGCTTTTTTTCTAAAAAAACATGAGCATCCGTCTTTACATTCCCGGCCCGATTACGGTCTCCGACGACACTTTCCGCGCTATGGCGCAAGGCATGATCGGGCACCGCTCCAAGGACTTTGTCGCGCTTTACCAAAGCCTCCAACCCGGCTTGCAAAAGATAGCCGGCACAGCCGATCCGGTCTATTTGAGCACCAGTAGCTCGTGGGGCGTGATGGAAGGTTCATTGCGCAACGTCACCGCAAAAAAAGTGCTCTGCTGCATGAACGGCGCTTTTTCGGATAAATGGTTTGATGTCGCACAGCGCTGCGGCAAGGAGGCCACTGCGCTGCGTTTTGACTGGGGCAAACCTGTTGACCCCGACGCCGTGCGCAAGGAGCTGCTCACCGGCCAATACGACGCCATCACTTTCATTCACAGCGAGACCTCGACAGGCACACTCAGCCCGCTGGCCGATATCACGGCAGTCGTGCGCGAGTTCCCCGACGTTATCAGCATCGTGGACACCGTCAGCTCGTTTAGTACCGTGCCCGTGTCAAAAGATGCGTTGGGCATAGACGTGCTCATCTCCGGTTCGCAAAAAGCGCTCGCACTGCCTCCCGGTCTGGCGCTGCTCAGCGTGAGCGAGCGCGCCCGCCAACGCGCTGCGACGCTCACAGGGCGTGGCTACTATTTTGATTTTCTCGAATTTCAGGCAAATCACGAGAAGGGCATGACGCCTTCGACACCGGCCATCAGCCTCATTTACGGGCTTAGCCACCAACTCAAGCGCATCGAAGAGGAGGGCATCGAGGCGCGTTATGCGCGCCACTTGCGCCTCAACGAAAAAGTGCGTTCGTGGGGCAAGAGGCGCGGCTTCCAGTTGTTCCCCGAAGAGAAGTTCGGCACGCGCGGGCTAAACTGCTTTGCCAACACGCGCAACGTGGATCTGGACGCTGTGAACAAGGCGCTGAAAAGCCAATTCAGCAGCGTGATAGACGGCGGCTACGGCAAACTGAAAGGGAAGACCTTCCGCATCTCGAATATGGGCGACGAAACGGATGCCACCATTGATACGCTCATCGGTGCGCTGGACAGTGTGTTCAGCGCAAACGGGGCTTAATGTCTGGCAAGCCAGGTCTTCGCCTCGCGGACATAAATCCGCTCCACCGCAGAAACCAAATCGGGGAAGCCGCGCCCGTCTGTCAAGATTCCCGGCCCGGCTCGCATATAGAAAGGCTCGCGTTGCGCCAGCAGCGATGTGATGCGCCCCAGCGGGTCTTCGGACAATAGTAAAGGGCGGTGCGTCGAAGAAGCCGTCCGGCGTAAGATCGTTTCCGGATTTGCAAAAAGGCAGACGATCACGCCCCGTGCTTTGAGCCGTTCAATCATGCCTTCCGGCACCGGCAGCCCACCGCCGCAAGAGATGACTGCGCCGTCGGCAGGCAGCCATTGCTCGATACACTCGCGCTCCAAGGCGCGGAAGGCCGCTTCTCCGTTTTTCTCAAAAAATTCGCGTATTCCCATTTTGATCTGCTGTTCAATCAGGGCGTCGGTGTCCAGAAAGGGACGTTTCCATCGCTCAGCCAACATGCGCCCTAGAGACGACTTGCCCGTTCCCATAAACCCTACGAGAAATAAATTGGGAAACCCTTTTGATTGTAGCAACGGCATGCCCTGAAAACAACTCCGTGTCGATTTGCTGGCAAGCCTTTGCCTGCGTATTTTGAAAGAAACGAAACACCTCTTTTCAACATTTTGACTTTTAGACTGGTTACGATTCCACGATGCCTCTTTTTCAGGCCTATCGCGTAGAACTCCGAAGGGGCAGGGTACCCAAATATTAGGTGAATCCGTCCATCCCCTTGCAAAAATAGGCAGACTGCCTCTCCCGGTCATTGATTTTGTCTCATATACAATTCGCTATTTCTTTAAAAATTTTTATTGCGAAAACGGCGATTTTTTCATTTTACCAACCTGCAATGTGCCTTCTTTTAACAACTAATTTGCACTCATGAAAATCAATTCATCTACTCTCGTCGCAGCGGCGGCTTTGCTCATTTCCAATAGCCTCCTTGCTCAACAAGCAGGTTATGTCCCATCGTGGGGAGCGACACGGAGCTACACCGAGCCAGCTCCGGCATTTGGCCTGTCGGGCAGACTCCCGCCATCAGCCGGGAAAGATGCGGAAGGGTCTTCTCTGGATGCGCGTTATCGGAATACTCCCCCTTTGCCCGAACTTGAGGTTGCGCCACCACCACCTCCTCCTCCGGTTTATACGCCGCCGCCGCAGCCCGTTTATACGCCGCCGCCCGCCACCTACACCCCTCCTCCACCGGCTTACACGCCGCCGCCTGCGCCATATACGCCTCCTCCGCCCGCACCGGATGCCGTGCAGCCGCCTCCCCCGGTCTACACGCCTCCTCCTCCGCCCCCTCAGCCGGTTTAT
>JAITXH010000059.1 GCA_031284845.1 Puniceicoccales bacterium
CTGACGTGGGTGGTATCCCGCTTCGTAATCGCCAAAGAGCCGACGACATTTGCGACCGGCGCGGGTGGCGGCGACGGCGGTGACAAGGTCAGCATGCTCAAAAACAAAATCAAACCCAAGCACGCCAGCAATATCGCAAAGAACATGCCAAAGTTGGCAGCCAAGGGAACCCGAAGCGCTGTGGCGATACCCGAGATGCCCTCCATGAATATGAGTGCGCTCGATAACAGCGGCAGTCTGGCCGGTGGAGGTTCCAAGGGTTTGGGCGGTGGAGGAGGCGGCGGAGACGGGCCGGGTATGGGGCCGGGCTTTGGCGGAAAAGGCATGGTCTCGCTCTTCGGCGTCAGCGGCTTTGGCACCTCCGGCCTTGTCGGCGTCTTTTACGATTTCAAGCAAGACCCCAAGGGTAATTTCAAAGATCCAGGACGTGCCCCTTACGTCGCTCTTGTCCGCGGGTTTATGAAGAGTGGCTGGAGCGAGACCTATCTGCGCCAACGGTTTTTCTCCGCGCCGGACAAGCTCACGCTCACGCACGTTTTCATCCCTCAAATCCCGGCGGAGGAAGCGCCCAAAGCTTACAACGTGGCCGACAAAGTAAAGCCGAGCCGATGGATGGCGCATTACAGGGGCAGCGTGACGGCTCCTATCTCGGGGCGTTTCCGCTTTGTCGGCGCGGCAGACGATTGGATTGTAGTGCGCTGGGGCGGGCGTGTCGTGCTGGACAGCGGCTACGACATCGTCGCGCAACCCGAAAAACACAATGGGCCTCCTTGCGGCGTGGCTGATGTGTTTCCGTCCAGCTTGCCCATTCCCTTGCGCTGCGGCCCGTGGCTCACTGTGGCGAAGGGGCGGGATTACCCGATAGAGGTGGCGATAGGGGAGACGCCGGGTGGAGTCTTCTACGCCTATCTTTGCTATGAGACGGAAAAGGAGCCTGGCAAATTGAAGCTGTTTCGCATGGGGGCGGGTGAGTTGCCTGCCCAGATCAAGGACGGGGACCGACGCCTCCCGCCTGTGGATATGAATGGCGGCGGCTTGGTCTGGAAGCCCGGAATGAAGACTGCGAAATCCATCCAGTGAGCGGGTTCTCAAAAAATGGACCTTGTCTTAGTGGTGCACCTCCGCTTTATGGCCGTTCGTCGGCAAGCGAACATCGTCAACTTCTTATCTCTCTCCCCAATACAATGAAAAAGCAAAACCGTGCCCGTCGGCACATACTCTCTCTCCTGTTCGTCTGTCTCCTTTTCCCTCCGTTGCTCCGTGCGGCACCTCCTGCGCCTGCGGCAACGTCGCAAATAACCACCGTCAGCTTGCCTCTTATCACCGGGATGACCCGCGCCGAACTCAAGCACGACGCCATTCCTCCGCAGTGCGCAGGCGTCTTGGTTCTTTGCCCGGGATTCAATCAGGATGGCGAATATCTCATCCGTGAAAGAGGCTGGCGGGAGTTTGCGCAAAAACACCGTTTGCTTCTCGTCGCGCTCAGTTTTGCGTCAAAAGAAAGCGACCTCTCTCCCTCTATTCAGCGCGGCTACTATTACACCGAAAAGGGCTCCGGAAAGCTCTTGCTCGACGGCTTGAAAAAAATCACAGGAAAGGAACTTCCCATAAGCATCTACGGCTTCTCGGGCGGCGCCCATTTTACACATCGCTTTGTCTATAAAAACCCCACGAAAGTGAAAGTCTGGTGTGCTTACTCGTTTGGTTGGTATAACAATGCTCCGAGGGCATCCGCCCTTCATCCGCCCGGCATTTTTGTCTGCGGAACCCAGGATGAACGGCTTGCCTCCACTCGCGATGCCTTTCTCTCTGCCCGCCGCGCCCAATGGCGTGTCTCCTGGCTTGGCGTTCCCAATAGCGGGCACTCCGTTGTCGCCGGGGCCGCCAACCAAGTGAGGCAATTTTTTGACGATGTCTTTTCCATGAAACCGGCTGACGCAGGCACTTGGGAGGACATCCCTAAAACAAACGGGTTCGAAAAGGTCACAGCCAAGTCATGGGTGCCGAAGAAACAACCCGCCTCGTCGAACTAAGGGCAGCTTCCTTTTTTTTGAGGAGGGGTGACGGGAACCCATTCTGAACTGCTCCTCACCTCAGGCGGGAATCGCCGTTGTCATCCTCTTCGATGTGCCAGTGGATGTTTGCGATTTTTTCCAAAAATAATTGGTCATGGCTCACCAGCAGCATCGCACAGGGGCAGTCGGCAAGGGCTTCCTCAAGGCACAGGATGCCGGGCAGATCGAGGTGGTTAGTCGGCTCGTCCATCACAATCAAGTGGGGGCCGCGGACAATCCCGAGGGCGAGCAGGAGCTTGCGCACCTCGCCGGGGCTGGGCTGGGCACTCTCCAGCAGACGCCCCGGACGCGACCCCAGGCGGCTGATGGTCGTCATCACGCGCCCGCGTTCCGCTTCCGGGAAACGTTTGACGGTATCGAGCAATGCCCGCGATTCCTCCGCAGTCACTTCCTGCGGCACGTAGATGAGGCGTTCCGGGGGGACGCTCAGCCGTGTGAGAATGTGGCGGATGAGGGTGCTTTTCCCAAGTCCGTTGGCACCTGTGAGTGCAATGTGGTCGGCTCCGCCAATCGCGAGATCGGGGTGCCGCAAAACGCGCCCCGGGGCATCACCGCCGGTGGCGTCGCATAAGGGCAGTGTTCCGGCGGGCAGGCGCAGCAGGAAATCCCGTGCGAGGCGCGAAGCGTCTTCTACCCAGATCCCCGTCTCGTAACGTTTTTTCACCGGGACGGCGTCGTGTGCGGCTTCGAGTTTTCCGGCGCGGCGTGCCATTTGGCCAAATTGTTTTCCTGCCCAGGAGTCCTTGCCCGTCATCTTGGCGAGCTGGCGTTTGGCGCGTCCGTCGGGGTCGTTATGCGAGGATTTTTTCTGGTGCGAACCACGGGCAGCGGCGGACTTTTGGTCGGCAGTCACGCGACGGCGTTGTGCTTCGGCGCGGAGGCGTTCTGCGGCGGAGCGGAGCACATCGCTTTCGTGCTGTGAGGCTTGTTCTTCGGAGTCTTGTTGCGCCGTGGCTTCGGAGACACCGCCGGGGCGGAATGTGGCATGAGGCGGGTCGAGCAGGAGGCAGTGGTCGCAAAGATCGTCGAGCAAGGCGCGGTCGTGGCTGACGAGCAAGCCGGTGCCGCGGAAGTCGCGCAAGACGGTGGTGAGCAGGTGGCGCGCATCGGCGTCAATGTGGTTTGTCGGCTCGTCGAGTGCGAGCAAGGCCGGCTCGAGCCAGAGCGCGACGGCGATTTGGGCGCGCTTGCGTTCACCGTGGCTGAGTGTGGTCCAGCGTTCTGGCTCGCTCCAGTCGTCGCTTATGCGCAGGCGCGATTTGAGTGCAGCGGCGTTGGGTGCCCAGAAAAAGTCTTCCCAGTTTTCGGGTGGCTCGTCTGTGCGTTGCGCGACATAGAGGGCATTCCCCTGCCGGTGGATGGCGCCGGTGGACGGGGCGATTTCTCCGGCACAGATTTTGAGCAGGGTGGTTTTCCCCGAACCGTTTGCGCCCACGATGCCCGTCCAGCCCGATGGGAACTGCACGGTCAGGTCTTGAAAGAGGGGTGAAGTCATCCCCGGCCAGCCGAATTCGACTTCGCGCAAGGTAAGCAAATCAGAGGGGAGATTCGGCATGCTGTCTGTGTTGTGGAGAATGTGTTGTGCGGCTGCTTATGCGTTAAGCTGCGCAGCCGATGAGAAACGGAAAGGATAGGGCAAAGGCGACCGAATTCGCGTGAAATATGCAGGCGTTTTTTTCCGGGTTGCGCGTCCGGGGCGTTTGCATATGGGAGTGCGTTCGCAATGACCATCGAAGACCGTCTGGAAAAGTTTCTCACCAAAGATCCCGTGGTGCATCCTACCGCGTTTGTGGCACCGGGTGCTACGCTCCTGGGTTCTGTCACGCTTGGCCCGAAGGCCAGTGCTTTCCCCGGCAGTGTGTTGCGCGGGGACATTGAGCGCATAGATGTCGGCGAAGGGTCGAATGTCCAAGACGGGGTCGTCATCCATTTGTCCGACGATATGCCGGTCTCCATCGGCAAATACTGCACGATCGGGCATCGCGCCATGGTGCATGCATGCACGATAGAGGATGGCTGCCTCATCGGTATGAGTGCGACGATTCTCGACGGGGCTGTGATTGGCGCGGGGAGCATCGTGGGGGCGCACTCGCTTGTGACTAAGGGGACAAAGGTGCCGCCCAATTCACTCGTGATGGGGGTGCCGGCCAAGGTCGTGCGCCCGCTCAGGCCGGATGAAATCGGCACGGGGCGCCAGATGGCCGAAAAATACACTGTGGTGGCTGCAACGCTGAAAAAGAAACTGGGCGTGTGACGATGCCCCTGTTAGCCCGGCGCTGTGCCGGAATGCTCAGGGGACAACAGGTGCCGGGGTGGCCAGATATTTTATCAGGAAGAAGCTGCCGATGAGCAGCGTCATGAAGGCCAGGCAGAACCATTCGAGGTATTTGTCGAGAATGCGTTTCACGGGCGGGCCGAAGAAATAAATCGCGCCGCCCACGAGCAGGAAACGCCCTGTGCGCCCCACGCAAGATGCGAGCACCAGCGTGCTCACGCTGACGTATTGGTGATAGGCTCCAGCGGCGATGGTGAACACCTTGTAGGGGATCGGCGTGAATCCTGCCGTGACGATAGACCAGAAGGCATTTTCGCCATAGAGCTTTCCGACGTTGGCATAGACGTCCTGATACTGGAAAAATTCAATGATTTTTCGCCCGATTTCCTCATACAACGCGTAGCCGATGTAATAGCCGGCTACGCCGCCCGCAACCGATGATACGGAGCACCAGAACACAAACTTGAACGCCCGTTTGGGAGCGCCCATGCACAGGGCAATCAACAGCACATCCGGTGGAATGGGGAAAAATGACGATTCCACAAACGCCAGAACAGCGAGAGCCGGCAACCCGTATTTCGTCTCCGCCCAGCGCAGCACCCATTGGTAAAGTCGCTTGACGGGATTGGGCTTTGATGCCGGGGAATCTTGCTGAACGACGGGAGTCGTGGCGGAATTATCTTCAGAATTCATGGTGTTGTGAAAAGTTTCGCGAAAAGGCCGCGAAAGCTGGATTTTCCGCTCTTGTGTAGCAAGTGTTTTTCTGCGGCAGAGGGGCGGGGAAGGGCGCTGTTTGCAGATTGCTCACCGGCTCCCGGCTCCGGTTTTCATTCGCCTTCGAGCTGCTTGCGGATACGGGCGTCCCGCGGATTCCATTTCCCGGCTTCCTCCAGCACGTCGCGCGCAAGCTCTCCGGAGCCGGGCTGCTGCGTCAGAGCGCGGGCCAGCAAAAGAGCAGTGGTGGCTTCGCGTGGGGCGAGAGCGTGCGCCTTGCGGAGCGTGGCAAGGGCCTGCCTGTCTTTTCCGGCGGCAAGCATGGCTGCGCCGCAGGTCAGGTGAAAAGAGAAGTTCTCCGGGGCGAGGCTTTCCGCCTGCCCTGCGGTGCGTAGCGCTTCGGCGGCCAATTGCCTTTGCTGTTGCGCGGTGGTAGCCGTAGCGTGGCGGCGTAGTGCGATGATGGCCTGCTGGTTCCAAGCGTCGGCGTTGGTCGGGCAGGCGTTAAGCGCGGTTTGTGCGTATCCATCGCCAAATTCGAGCACAGCGGCGCTCATCCCTTGCCCGAAAAAGACGGCGGGATGGTTTGAGTCGGGCAGAGCACCTCCGGCGTCGTTGAGTGTGGCGTCGGCGCGTTCGACATATTTTGCAGCGTCGAGCGGGCCGAGCACCCAAAGCAACCAGAGGGCGGATTGGATGAACGCAAAGAGGCACATCGCCGGGAATTGCCATTTGGCGGGCGGGATGGATACGGTGGCCGGCTTGACAAGGCGCAGAAGGAGTGCGCCCTGAAAAGCAAACAGGCAGGCGGCGGCGGGCATCGGGCCGGGATAGTCCAGGCAAAACGCAGTGAGCGCGGCGGCAAGCCCGGCAAACAGGCCTGCGGCGAAGCGGATATTTAGCGGCATGGGCGGTGGCAGCGCCGGCGGCAGAGGGACATCTTCAACGGTGTCCCGGCAGGCGCGGAAGGCGGTGCGCAAGATCCAGAATATGGGGATGAACAGGAGCAGGAAACCGAGTATCCCGTGTTCGGCGAGCAGGGCGAGCGGCAGGCTGCCGGGTGTTTTCGGCGCAGCAGTCCAGTCCGTTGGGCGGGAATGCTCAAAGTCGAGGGAGAACCCGCCTGTGCCCGCGCCGTGGAGTGGCGCATTGCGGATGGTGTGCCATGACGTTTTGGGCAGGATAAATGCGACAGACCCGGTGGGTGCCCGCAGTGCAGGACTTTGCTGGAAGATGCCTGCATTGCTTTGGATCTTGCCGCTGTTTGAGGTGATGGCGTAACCGAGGGCAATGCTTCCCAGGATGCCGATTGTGAAGAACAGAAGCATCCCGGTGCCTGTCCGCGCCAGCACCAGGCCAAAAAGGAAAATGCCGACACAGCATCCGGCGAGAGTCCCCAAGTGCCCTAGATGGAGCATCGCCACTGCGAAAAGAAGGATGGCTGTGATGAGCGGCATCCGCAACCACCAGTGGCTCCAGCGGCGGCTGCCTGAGATGGCCAGCAGGGGGAATGTGGCCATGAGCATCACCGCTCCTGTCTCGGCGGGCTGCGCAGAAGCGGTCCCGGAGAGGGAGATCGCGCTGAGTGCGAGCGCAATGGCTGCCGGTGCCAGAATGCCGCCCCACTTCAAAAGCGGATCGCGCAGATGGCAGAGCGCGAGCGAGAAGACGGCAAAGATCATCAGGTGAGTAATCAGGCCGGTCTCGGCATGCCAGGGCAGGGGGCTGATGAACAGCCAGTCGAGCGCGAGCCACAGCAACCAGGGGACGAAGAGGAGGGAGCCTTTGTGTAATTGGAAGCCGATGTCGCTCCGGGATGCCAGCGCGACGACATGGAAGCCGAGAGCCGCCGCCGTGAGCCATGCGCCCCAGCCCAGAGCCGCCGCGTTCGCACCACCACGCCAAAAGGCGAAGACCGCGAACACTCCGGCCAGAGTCAATAACACCGGTAAGTCAAACAACGCGCTTTGCCGCCAGCGGCTTAAGCGGGAGAAGGTGGGGTCGGCGAGCGCAACCCCGGCCACGGATGTGGGATCAGAATCGGCTTCGAGGGCGGATGTCATCATGAAAGAAGTTTGTCATTTTCCGGCAGACGCCGGTGTAAACGGATGGTGAAGTCAGGGTGTTCTTCGAGGATTTCCCCGGCGTCGAACAAATGTTCAAATGGCGGGAAAAAGGCGTCCCCTCCCGTGGGGGTGGCGTGGACGTGGGTGAGGTAGAGAAGGGAGCATTGGGGCAGGGCTTGCGCGTAGAGGTCGGCACCACCGGCGATGAAGAGTTTTTTATCCGGCTCGATATCCCGCAACGCCTCCCAGTCTGCGACGACGTGTGTGCCGGGAATCTGGATTGCGGAACGGCTGAACACTACGGTGGTGCGTCCGGGGAGCGGACGCCCGATGGATTCATAAGTCTTGCGCCCCATGACGAGGACGTGGCCAAGGGTGGTCTTTTTGAAAAATTTAAAATCTTCCGGCAGATGCCAGGGCAGACGATTGGCCGTGCCGATGACGTGATTGCCAGACATGGCGGCGATCGCGAACAACGGGCGCTGCAAAGAAATCATCCGTCACTCTATAGTGAAAATTGAGGAGAAGGAAAGGTGGAAAAGTTTTTCTTCATGGCATGAAATTTGCTTAAAAGCTCTACCTGATATGATTTGCAACACTTGCAGTCAAAAATTCAATTCGACATCGGAATCTGCAATATCCGCTGCTTCAATGGGTATTGCCTGTCGTGTCGTTGGAGAAATTACGCTCCTGCACGATATTTCCGATACTCTGAGCGAGGGGCTTGATTTGCGGGCGGCCACTTTGCAGATGTTTGAGCGCTTGCGCGAGACGCGCCATCTGGAGCGCGGGTTGCTTCTCGTGCTCAACCGGGAGACGGGCGAGCTGTTGCCGGAAGTTTGCATCGCCCCCCTGTTGACTGTGGATTTTCACGCACGGGCAAGCGAGGGTGTGATCGGCAACCTTCTTTCCGAAGGGCGTGCCCGCGCCGTGCCCGATGCGGGCAGTATCCCCGGAGACAGGCTTTGCAAATGGGAGCGTGCGTATTTGGCCGGAGAAGGCGGTGACAAGTTAGACGCCGCGCTGCTCGTCGTCCCCATACAGCACGGACAGGAGTTGTTGGGCGCATTGTGTTTTACGCGTGCGCAGGGCAGTGAAGCGGAATTGGATGCCGATTTGCGTTTTCTTTCGCTGGTCGTCGGGCAGGTCGGGCTTGCGGTGCGTTTCCGGCAGCTTGCCAAGGAGCGGCTCGACAGTTTGCGCGAGGAGAACAAGCGCCTTCAGGAGCAGATCAAACGTAGTTTTGTGCCTGAAGGCATGATAGGCAAATCCTCGGCGATGCGCATGGTGTATTTTCACGTAGATCAGGTGGCAGAAGGCAAAACCACGGTGCTCATCCGCGGCGAGACGGGCGTTGGCAAAGAGCGTGTCGCCCAGGCCATTTGGCAGGGCAGCTCGCGCAAGGACAAGCCGTTCGTGCGCGTGAATTGTGCCGCGTTGCCCGAGAGCATTATCGAGAGCGAGTTGTTCGGGCATGAGAAGGGCGCGTTCACGGGCGCGTTTGCCCTGCGCAAAGGGCGTTTTGAGATGGCGCACACGGGCACTCTCTTTCTCGACGAAATCGGCGAATTCTCGATGGCTACGCAGGCCAAGCTTTTGCGCGTCTTACAAGAGGGCGTGTTTGAGCGCGTGGGCGGGACCGAGCCGATAAAGGTGAATGTGCGCATCATCACCGCCACCAACCGCAACATGGAGGAGATGATAGAAGCGGGGAAACTCCGGCTCGACCTGTATTACCGCATCAATGTCTTCCCGATATACGTGCCGCCCTTGCGCGAACGGCGCAGCGATTTGCTGGAGTTGGCCGACCACTTTCTGGAACGATACTCGTGCCAAAATGGTAAACGCGTGGTGCGCATTTCAACGCCTGCCATAGACATGCTCACCGCTTATCATTGGCCGGGCAATGTGCGCGAACTGGAAAATGTCATTGAACGCGCCGTGCTGCTGACGACCGATGGCGTGATCCACGGCTATCATTTACCGCCGACGCTCCAGACCGCCAAATCTTCCGGCACCGCGTCGCCGCAGACCTTGGACGAGGCGTTGTCCACAGTGGAGCGCGAGATGGTCGTGGAGGCACTCAAGGAGAATTTCGGCGTGATGGCCCGTGCCGCCCGCCAGCTTGGTATCACAGAGCGCACGATGGGCCTGCGTGTGAAGGCACTCGCGATTGATCCGAGGATGTATCGGCGGAAGGAAGCAGAAGACTAACCCGCGTTGCTGCGAACTATGCGGCTCAGAACGCCCACGGTGCACGGGGTGTGCGGTCGAGGAATTTTGCGGCCTCGGCGTCATCGGGAATCGTCTCCGCCTTGGGGTCCCACTTGATCGTGCGGCCTGTGCGGGCGGCGATGTTCGAGAGGTGGCTGATGATGTCGTCGTTGAACGCGCTTTGGATGGGGTTGATGGTCGGTTTGCGTGTCCTCACGCAGTCAATGAAGTTATCCCAGTGGCTATCAACCTTCCATGTGCGTTTGCGCCCGGCGACTTGCTCGACAGGCGTTTTATCAATATGGAGGCGGATGGCGTCGGCGGGGAGTTCCGTTTTGAGGATGTTCGGGTCACTGGCCTGAGGACCGGTGCGGTCAACGCTGATCCAACCCTTGGTGCCAAAGAACGTGGTGCCGTCGCCCCTTGCACGACGAAGATATTTTTTGACAATGGGCTGCGCGACCGCCCAATCCATGAAACGCAGTTCGGTGCCGTTGGCGTATTGGCACTCGATGTCCCATGTGGCGAGGGTGTCAAAAAGGCCCGGTGTGTCCGGCGTGCGGCCTGTTCCTTTGTAAAGGATGGGGGCGGTGTCATCGGCACCGAGACCCCATTGGGCGATGTCCACGGGGTGGACGCCCCAGCCGGCGATGTAGCCGATGGCGTAGTCGGTCGAGTGATAGATGCCGTCGGGCAAGAGGCGCGGGCGCGTGCAGGGGCGTTTGGCGGCGGGGCCGGTCCATATCTCGTAATCGAGGGTGGCAGGCACGGCGATTTCCTCCGCGTCGCGGTGTAATTTGCTGAGGTTGCTGTTGGGGTTGAGAATGCCGTCTGAGGCGAGGCTGGGACCCCAGACTTCGACGCGCTTGATGTCGCCGATGACGCCGTTGCGGATGAGTTCGCAGACTTTGCGGTAATGCGGGCGGGAGCGTTGCCAGGTGCCGAGTTGGAAGACGGCTTTGCGCTTGTTGATTTCGTCGCGCAAGACTTTGGCCCAGTTCACGGCGATACCGAGCGGCTTTTCGATGTAGATGTCTTTGCCAGCGCGGAT
This sequence comes from Puniceicoccales bacterium, assembly GCA_031284845.1. GTDB lineage: Bacteria > Verrucomicrobiota > Verrucomicrobiia > Opitutales > UBA953 > CALNBE01. The sequence goes on from JAITXH010000059.1 coordinate 10,396, forward strand.
GGCGGCGATGCCGAGCGGCACATGCCAGTAGTCGCCAGTGGCGATTTCGAGACAGTCGAGGTCTTTGCGGGCGAGCAGTTCGCGATAATCTTGATAGGCGGTGCAGCCTTTGCCGTTGTATTCTTTGTCCACGCCGTCGCGGATTTTTTCGGCGCGGTCGCGGAAGGTGTCACAGGTGGCGATGACCTTGGCGTTTTTGTTTTTGACGACGGCGTTGAGGCCCTGCGGCCCCATGTTGCCGCAACCGATGAGCGCAAAGGTGGTGCGGTTGGACGGCACGGGCGTGCCATCTTGGGCGCGGACGATGCCCGAAGGGATGATCCACGGGGCGGCAACAGCGGTGAGCGAAGCACGGGCCAGCGTGCGGACGAAGTCGCGGCGCGTGCTTGTCGAGGCCGGGACTGAGTTTTGGGAGAGGGGAGACGAAGCGGTGGACATGTTCGGTGTGCGGACAGGCGGATGCTGGGGATGTTCCGCTCTCCCGGCCCGCTTAGTCGAAGAAAATCCCGCTTAGCGTAGCCGTCCCTCCCCGCACTTCATCAATGCGTATCCTCACCGGACGGTCGAACTCATACGTGATATACTTCCCCTCTGCATAGTCGCGAACCATGTAAACCGGCATCAGCAAATTTTTGTTTTCCAAGTCAAAAATTTCGATCGCCGAACGCCGTCCTTTCCTATCCCAATCTACGAAATAAAGAGAGACCTTATACGTTTCCTTTTTCTTGTAGTGAATATCCAGGCCCATCGTCAGGTTACAGTGTAAATTGCCAAGACTGCGGAAGATATCACCGTCTTTATCAGAAACCAATGCGCGGATGTCGTTTGTTTCCGAAACCCAGTGGGCAGAACTATATTTATAATAAGGGCCTTGTTTGGAATGCGTGACATCAATAAAATCAGGCAAGTGGCGGCGTTGGCTTTTGGCCTTGTCGTAATCGTATAGTATGTAACCCTTGTGCCCGTATCTGTCCTTCCAGTTTCCTTGCGTTGACACATCTTCTTTTATCTTTGTTTCGATGGCATAAACGAACGGTTCTTCCGGGGCTTTCGGCAATCCGCCGGAATACGTTATTTTTATCTGATAGTTTCCTTCCGGAAGACCGGAATAATAAATATAGTCGGCATCCTCACTCTTCGTCCATTTTTCCTGATCTTTGAATTGGACCGATTCTACAGAACGCCCCGTTTTCGGGATGGCAATAGTTGCCGATGTTCCAGCCGGGACACTTACTTCCATTTTGCCGGAAAGAATGTTGCAGGATGCGGAAATGATTCCGTGCAATGTCGGGACACTTCCTTTCACCCACGTTACAGCCGAGGACAAATGCGGTTTAATAATGAAAGTAGAAAATCCCGGTTCGAGCGGTTTTATTCCCACTACTTCTTCGCTAAGCCATTTGGTAACTCCGGCGCTCCAGGGATGCGTCAGGCTGGTCGCTCCGCATTGGTTGTTAATGGGGGCTTCATTCCTTCCAGCGACTTTGAGCCACGACGGACGGAATACTTCAAAGAAAGTAGTCGCGCCGTAACGGATTTGCCCGCCCCAGCAGTCGTCTATGGTGGAAAGTGCTTCGTTGTAACGTTGCATTTTTGCAAGTGCTCCGATGATAAAATATTGGTTAAAGGGCGAAAAAGAAACTCGCTGCAAACGATCTGAAAACGCCTTATTCCAAACGCTCTCTGTCTCTTGTTTATTCAAGAACCCCGCAGCGATTGCATCCGCTGCTGCATGAACGCCCAATGGATTTGTCCATGCGGAATCTTTGCGCAATTCGGCTATCTTTTCATCGGCATATTGTTTATATTTCGAAGCCAACGACGTATTTCCTATTTGCGCCATTGTTGAGCTAAACTCGTTCCATGCGCGGATGGACAGCATTTTATAGGCATTTTGAGATTCTGCGCAATTTGGTTCGGCGAACCCGGCTCCCAGGCGTTCATCCCATCCGTAAAAAGACAATTTTGGATTTTTGCCGTAGTGGCTGTAAGCCGTGTCTAATTTAGCACAGGCATTCTCCAGCATTTCTTCTACGATGGCTTTGTCGCCCGTATAATTATAGAAATCTATTAGACTTAACACCCAGTAAAGCGGATAGCTTGCGATACCATTGGATTGTTTGGACGTAAAACGAAGATTGGTTTTAACAAAATCATAATTTCCGAAAGCCACCATCGAAGCGGCTTGGGATACGTGCGCATCGCCCGTCCACGAGATACGGTCTCCCCGGTTCATCAATATCGCTCCGAAGTGATTTTCCAGCAAATTTGTTCTAACCGTGTATGCCCCTGTGTACCAAATTCTCGTGAGTATCGGGTCGCTACATGAAAAACTTCCGTCGTAATTGGATGGCCGGATTTGGCACACCAAACGGACGGAAGAGATGTCTGCCGCTTGCTTTAATTTACGGATATGTATCCATGCAAAGCGGACTCCTTCGTAAAATTCTTTAGATTTTTTGGGAAACTCCAATCTCCATGTTTTTCCATGCCGGACAGGTTGTTTTGTTTTATAGGAAACTTCGCTATATTCGCTGATGCTGGCCTTTATTTCTCCGACCAGATTTTCGGAATCAAATTCAAGCCATGCCGCGTTTACCTGTCCGAAGTCGAACATCAAATCACAGTCTTGGGTGATATGGGCTGAGTCTCCAGAGGTGGCCACTTGTTTATCCACCTGCATTTTTATAGGGGAAAGGGTGTAAACTTCGAGCTTATCGGTTGCTTGGGGATTTGCCCAGCGATAGGCGACCATCGGGTCGGGGGATTCCAGCACTTTCGCGCCCGAAAACGTGCCGCTCACCGGTGGATACGGTTCTTGAATTTCCGGGGCGGCTATTGCGAAAACGGATGCGGCGAGAAATGCGAATGCCGCGAGCGAGGCGCAGATGAATGCGCGATGGGCGGGCGGCGGGAGAGATGTGATAAGCATGTGCGGTGTGCGGACATGTGCGGGGGAGGGATGTTCCGCAGAGGGCAGAGGCTGCACTGTCCACTGTCCACTCCCCCCCTCTAGAAAAGGAACAAACCCACCTCCGCCTTGTCCGTCCTGCCCAGATATGTCTACGCACCCATACACACGTTCTTTCATCGCCGCCCTGCTCGCGCTCTTCTTCCTCCCGTCTGCCGCATTCGCCGAGTGGGACGATTCCCGCCCCGGCCAATTCGCATTCCAGCGCGACGGAAAAGACGTCTGGCGCTTTCACTTCGACGCCAAGGGCGGCGATACCAAGCCGTTTTTCGACCCCGTGGGTATCGCCGGAGGCCCCTCGCTCACTTGGGCGCGCCCGAAAGACCACGTCTGGCACCTCGGCCTGTGGTTCTCGTGGAAATACATCAATGGCGTAAATTACTGGGAAGAATCCGCCGGCAAATCCTCCGGAGAAACCCGCTGGACAATCCCCGAAATCACCCGCAATTCCGACGGCGCCGCAACCCTCGCGCTCGCCCTCGAATATATCCCGCGCCCGCGCAAAGCTCCGGCCAACGCCCCGGCTCCGGTTCCCGTCTTGACCGAGGCCCGCACCATCTCGTTTTCCGCGCCCGCCACCGACGGCTCCTACTTCATGGATTGGACGCAAGTTTTCACGGCGCACACCGACATCAAGCTTGATCGCACGCCGCCCTCGTTTTCCCAAAAAGGCACTCCGTGGGGTGGTTACGCCGGGCTGTCCATCCGCTATGCCGCGGCGTTGAGCGATGTGGCGACCGTTGCTTCCACCGTCGGGCGCGTCCCGCGTGACTCCCGTAAGCGCCTCGACGTGTTTGGCGACAGGGCAGTCGAGCAAAACGGCCTTATCGCCGATGCCCCCTATGGCATCGCCATCCTCGCACATCCCGGCAACTTCCGCGCTCCCGGCGACTGGTATCCCATCCAAAGCGAAAAACACTTTAATTACCTCAACGCCTCCCCGCTGCTCACCGCACCGTTTTTCGTCGCCAAGGGTGAGACCTTCACCCTGCGCTACCGCGTCCATGTTCACCCGGGGCGTTGGGACGCCGCCCAGCTCCGCGCTGCCGCCGATGCCTACACCGGAGCACCTGCCCCGAAAACCGGCGAACCCTTTAACGTCCTCGTCTATTCGCGAACCAACGACTTCCGTCACGACGAGGCCATTGCCGCCGCAATTCCCTTTCTCAAACGGGCCGGCACGATTCACAATTTCACTGTGGACGCCACCGAAGACGCCACGCGCTTCACGCCGGAAACCCTGAAAAAATACCGCGCCGTCATCCTGCTCTACACGAGCGGCGAATTTCTGGCGGACAAGTTGCCCCCCAGCGCTACGCCCGAAGCGCTGGAAGCCGCGAAAGCCCAGTTGCTCGCCCGGCGCGCCGCCTTCGAGAGCTACGTTTCCGGCGGCGGTGCCCTCGTGGGGATTCACACCACGACGGAGTTCGGCGCCAAGTGGGAAGAATTTGGCAAAATCATCGGCGGCTATTTCACGGATCACCCCAAACACCAGACCGCCGAAATCGTCAAAGCCGACGCCGCCCATCCCGCCGTGTC
>JAITXH010000138.1 GCA_031284845.1 Puniceicoccales bacterium
AACCTCTTTTCTCATTTAATTCGTGTAATTCGTGGATGAAAAGATCAGCACGCCCCTCCTCTGCCACGCTTCAGCCTTAAAACCGCCAACCGGGGTAACATGCAATACAACCGCGACCATGCTTGATTTTTTCCTGATGCTTCTCAACTTTTTAACCATGAAATCTATTCATCTCGCGTTGGCCCTCTTCTCTCTCGCCGCAGCTTGCACGCAGGCCGCCCCCGACTACCCCCACCAACCCGCACCGCTAACACAAGTCTCCATTCTCGACGGCTTCTGGTTGCCCCGCTTTGAGACCAACCGAACCGTCACCGTCTGGACGGACTTCAAGCGCAGCGAGGAAACCGGGCGCGTCTCCAATTTCGCCCGCGCCGGAAAGCTCGAGCAAGGCCCTTTCGTGGGCATTTATTTCAACGACTCCGATGTCTATAAAATCATCGAAGGTGCGGCCTACACGCTCGCCACGAAGCCCGACCCCAAGCTCGACGCCTACCTCGACGCGCTCATCGTCAAAATCGCCGCCGCGCAGGAGCCAGACGGCTACCTCTACACAGCCCGCACACTCGGCGCTAAACAGAAGAACATGGGGAAGACGCGTTGGAGCTACATCCGCCACAGCCACGAGCTGTATAACGTCGGACACCTTTACGAAGCCGCCGCCGCCCACTTCGCCATCACCGGGAAACGCACGCTGTTGGATGTCGCCATCAAAAACGCCGATTTGATTGATAAGACCTTCGGCCCCCGCGAGGGACAACTCAAGGACGTCCCCGGCCACGAGGAAATCGAGATCGGCCTTTGCTCCCTTTTCCGCGTCACCGGCGAACGCCGTTACCTCGACCTCGCCAAGTTCTTCACCGACTTGCGCGGACGCAAAGACCTGCGCGGTTCCATTTACGGCCCGTATCACCAAGACCACTTGCCCGTCGTCGAGCAGACTGAGGCCGTCGGCCACGCCGTCCGCGCCGGTTACCTTTACGCCGGAATGGCCGACATCGCCGCGCTCACTGGCGACGCCAAATACATCGCCGCCATTGACAAACTCTGGGAAAACGTCGTCTCCAAAAAACTTCACCTCAACGGCGGCATCGGTGCGCGTCACAGCGGAGAAGCCTTCGGCAACAACTACGAACTGCCCAACGAGAGCGCTTATCTCGAGACTTGCGCCGCCATCGCCAACGGCCTCTGGAACCAGCGCATGTTCCTGCTCCACGGCGACGCCAAATACATAGACGTGCTGGAACGCGGTCTCTACAACGGCGTCCTCTCCGGCATCTCCTTCTCCGGGGACGAGTTTTTCTATCCCAATCCGCTCGCCAGTCGCGGCGGTTACAAGCGCTCCAAGTGGTTCGACTGCTCTTGCTGCCCGGGCAACATCGTCCGCTTCATCCCGCAGTTCGGCCAGTTCGCCTATGCCCGGCGCGACGCTGCCATTTACGTCAATCTCTTCATCGCCAGTTCCGCCGCGCTCGACACTCCCTCGGGAAAGGTCACGTTGACGCAGCAGACTGATTACCCTTGGTCGGGCAAGATCCGCATCGCCGTCACCCCGGAGAAAGCCGGTGCCGCCTTCCCGCTCAAAGTGCGCATCCCGGGCTGGGCACTGGGTCGCCCCGTCCCCTCTGACCTTTACACACAAGTCGTCCCCGCGAGCGCGGACACCGTTGCCATCGGTGTCAACGGCCAGTCCGTGCCTCTCACGTTGGACAAAGGTTACGTCACGATTGACCGCGCATGGCAGGCGGGCGACGTGGTTACGCTTTCTCTCGCAATGCCCGTGCGCCGCATCCAAAGCCATCCTGCGGTTAAAGACAACGTCGGGCGGCTCGCCGTGGAACGCGGCCCGGTTGTTTACTGCGCGGAGGGCGTGGACAACGACGGCCATGTGCTCAATCTTGCGTTGCCCGCCGACGCCACTTTCACCGAAGACCGCTTGAATATCCAAGGCCACGAGCTCGTCGCACTCAAAGCTCCCGCGCAGGCCATTTCGGCATCGTTTGACGGCATTAAGGAAGTCGCGCCGGTCACGGCCACGCTCATCCCTTATTTTGCATGGTGCCACCGCGGCGCGGGCGAGATGCAGGTCTGGTTTCCCGCCGATTCCGCAAATGCCGAATCTGCCCTCTCAGGAGTCAAAATCACAACCTCCTACGCTCTCCCTTCCCCGCATGAAAATCTCTCTGCGGTTGCAGACCGCATATTGCCGCGCAACTCCGGCGATCACAATGTCCAGCGCATGACCTGGTGGGACCACAAAGGCAGTGCCGAGTGGGTGCAATACGACTTGCCCCGGACTGCGACTTTTCGGGGAACCAAGGTGTATTGGTTTGACGACACGGGTCGTGGCGAGTGCCGCATCCCCGCCTCATGGAAAATCCAGGCTCAGGGGGCCGACGGCACCTGGACGGATGTCCCCGCCTCCTATCCCGTGAAGAAGAATGCGTTTGGTGAGGTTCGTTTTGCTGCGCCCGTAACGGCGAAGGCCTTCCGGCTTTCCGTGCAACTCCAGCCTAAGTTTTCCGCAGGCGTTTTGGAGTGGTCCTTGCTTCCGAAGTAGGCTGAGAGGCACTCCCTGCCCACGCACTATTTCTTGAGCGGGAGTGCTACTCTACGACAAGCGGGGTGCTCTCGCTGTGGGCGTTGAACTCCGGGGCATACATGCTCTGAATCTGAGCGATGCCGCTCTGATAAACACCACGCAGTTGGACGCGCACGGGATACTCAAAAACATGCGTCCCGGACGGCAGCGAATCTATGAAAAAGTGCGTGGCCGTGTCGCCAGTGCTTTCATAAAATCCGAGACCGTTACGCCAGCGGTAACCGCTCACTACGTTCACCGGCTCGGTGCCGCTGCCGCGCTGGTCTTTCAGGTGGACAAACTCAAAGTCGCGGTCGGCGCGCAATTCAAGGCGCACAACAAGGGTGTCTCCGGGGCTTACTTTGCTTTGCTGGACGGGGACAAGCTCTTCGCCGTTTTTGGTGAGGACTTTCTTCCACAGAGTTTTCTTAAGCTTCAAAGGAGTGGCGTCGTGTGCAGTGATTTTCCCGATCTCCTGAAAATATTGCCATGTCACACTGCCCCACGAGGTGCCCGTGTTGTGCTTGGTGACGGTGATGTCGCCCATCTCCGGGCGGACGATGGCACCGGTGAGGCGCTCGGAATAAAAACCCGTGCCGGCTTCGAGATAGCTCGGGACAACAAGGCGATCGCCGAGCTTGATGCTCACGGGCGTGTCGGAAGCGAGCTTGTCCACGCCGCGCAAGAGAAGGGCATAGACGGCGTCCGCAGTGGCCTTGGTGGTGGGCCAGGCTTGCGTTTGTTTTTGCTTGAGAAGCCATGTCTGGAGCTCGTCCACAAAAGCAGGATCGGGTGCGATTTCAGAAAAGGCTTCGATGAGGAGGGCATGGGTTTCGATGGGTGCTTGATGCCAAAACCAGCCGTTGTCTTCGGCGGCCCAATAAGTGCCGAGTTCAGGATCGCTCTTGGTGTGTTCGCGCAGTGAACTGAGAATCTTGGCGGCAATGCTTCCGGCCTGGCCGGAATCGGGTGTTTCCGGGCCACCGGATGCGGACGGAAGAGAACGCCGATGCAGTGCGAGGGCGATATGGGCTTGGGACTGGCGGCCAAGTTTCAGCCAGTGGATGGACGCCTGTTCAAAGAAGTAGTCGTAGGCTTCAGTCGCGCTAGCAGCTACGGGATTTCCCTGAAAGAAGCTGCGGGCGTAGAGATGGAAGGCGTGCATGGAGGTAAGATGGTTTTCATCTTTGTAATTTTTCCCGCGTTTCCCGGCATCGTCCTTGATGCGCACGAACTCGGCGGCAAGCCATGCGTCGAGAGAATCAAGCGCTTTCACAGCGGGAGCGTTGTCCACCGCGCAGCCGAGGTGGCCGAGCCTGCCGAAACCGGCGACGATGTGCCGCGTGATGTAATCGCTGGCGGAGCCACCGGGAAACCAGGCCCACGAGCCATCGGGAAGCTGCCGGTCGGCGAGCTTTTTCAGAGCGGCATCAAGCTCGGCGTCAACGCGCTTTTTGTCAAAGAGGATACCGACATTGCGCCGCTGGGTAGATTCGCTCTCGGCCTCGCGCACCCACGGTGTTTCCGCGATGAGGACGGATTTCATGTCTTTGTTTTTGAAGAGCGCGGATTCGAGCACAGGCGTGTTTCTCCATTGCTCGAAGACGCTGGCGATCTTGGGATCGGCGTTGGCAATATGCTTGGAAAGAGCGTTGGCGTAGTAGCGGCTGAAAAGCTGCTCACTGCACTCATGGGGAAACTCCATCAGATAGGGCAAAGCCATGACAGCATACCATGCGGGATTGGAGACCACTTGAGCGGAGAGGGATTCGTGGCGCAGGGTGGTGTCGGTGCCGCTGGCGAGGAGTTTTTCAAAGCGGAAAGTTTTCGAAAGCGCGACGATTTCGGCGGCAACGGGATTGTGGATGGGCAGAGTGATGGACTCGCTGACAAGCTGGCGTCGGCTGAGGACAGGCAGAAAGCCTTCTTCGCCATCGGAAACAAGCCCGGAGGCAGCAACGGCTTTGTAAATAAGGTAACCTTGCCCATCGGGAATCTGGATGCGCCACGCGATCGCCTGCGAGCTGTGCGGGCTGAGCGTGAATTCGCGCTCAGGAGTCTCGTTGTCGAGGCGGGTATCTGCGGAATCAAGACTGAGCGCGTCGGAAAAATTGAGCCGCACGCGGCCTGTTTGCAGCTTGTCGGTTTTGTTGGTGAGCTTGATCGTCAACTCGAGGGTATCGCCTTCGCGGACGAAGCGCGGCGCGTTGGGCTGCACCATGAGTGCGCTGGAGGTAACAATGGAGGCGTCGGCAAAAACGCCGGAGCGGAGTTGCGCATCATGGGCGAAAGCGAGGAACTTCCAGCCCGTGAGGACTTCGGGCGCAGTGAACTCGAGGCGGGCGGTGCCGTCGGGATCAGCAATGATGGCCGGGAAAAAGAAGGCGGTCTCCTGAAGATTTTTACGGACGGTGATCGCATCAAGACCAGACGGAGGAATCACGGCGGAGACCGGGGCTTTTACTTCTAACTCCGGTGAAGTTCCTCCGACGGCACTCGCAGCCCTGTTAGCACTCGGAGCTATGCCGTCGTGAGAAGCGACAGAAGAAAGCGCCACAGGATTGGGGTCG
>JAITXH010000184.1 GCA_031284845.1 Puniceicoccales bacterium
AAAACAACCTTTCTTTAACCACAGATAACTCGGATATTTATGGATATCCGTCGTAATAGGAAGACTCGTTTGGCGAAGATAATTTTCAGTATTTCAATTTTGCAAATCACAAAAGAAAAACATCTTTGGCTCCATGCTATTCATAGATAAAATAATCTTTCTTTAACCACGGATTACACGAATAGAGGGGATGCCTTGTTTAAATACTAAGTTTTATTTTCAAAAACAGTTAAAATGTTTTCTTTTTCAAAAACTCGATACTGTTTCTGCCATCCTTTTTATCCGTGCAATCCGTGGTTAAAAACATGCACTTTAAGATTTCTTTAACCACGGATAACACGGATATTTATGGATATCCGTCGTGATAGGAAGACTCGTTTGGCGAAGATAACTTTTAGTATTTTAATTTCAGAAATCAAAAAAACATCCTTTTATCCTAAATTATACCTGCAATCCGTGGTTAAAAAGTATCCCTTATTTTAACACGTTTTTAGCGGACGTGTTTCACTGCCGGAGACTGGGCACTGAACCCAAATCAGGCCGCTGAGGCGTATTCGTGCGCAAATACCAAGCCGCGCCTACGGCCAAAGCACACAGCACCACAAACAAGATGGTCTCTGCTTCCGAATTTTTGCGTTTCACATGGACATATGTGGTGCCGCCCTCTTCGTAGGCTTCACTCAGCTCGTCGTCACCAATGATCGCTGAGAGATCGGCAATGTCCTCATCTATGGCAACGGTGTTGTTGCCATTTTTGTCGTTCTTCTTCTCGCTTTGTGTGTCCGGCATGAGTGGTGTTGGTTAACGGTTATTGGCTATTGGTCATAACAGGTCAGGTGTTCCGGCGCCAAAAAAACACAAAGCCTCCCAGCAATAATACGCCGCCCGGAAGGAGGGTGAAGAGCCAGGCAACATCGTTTAAATCCGGTCGCGTGGCACGCAGCATGTATTCGGGAAGGGGCCGCGGGGGAATGTTCAGGGACTGGTCGCGATCGAGCATCCAGTTCACGGTATTCAAAAGAAAAAAGGCGTTGTCGTTGGCGTCGTTCAAAAGTGAATTGCCCACGATGCTCCCCGAACCGGCGACTAACATCCGCCCGCCGGGGAACTTGAGATTCATACTTAACCCCGCTGCACGTTCGGCTACGGCGGCTACGCTTACCGGAGCGGGGATGTCGCCTTGTTCGGGATTATACACGTAGGGGCGCGGGCGCTGATAATTGCGCTCGCCCCAGGATTGGGAAGCATCGCCTTTGGTGAAGACGAGTTCGGTAACTTTTAAGGTCTTGTCCGGGTAGCTGCCCTGGTCGAAGCGCACGGCGCGGGGGCGTCTCACCGCAAGCACACCGCGCCCGGCGAGAAGGCGCGTCAACTCGTGTCCCCGCCCGTCCACGCGAACCAGCATATTGCCCTTCACGTCGAGAGATTCTTTGCTGTTGTCCACCGCGAGTGCCTTATCCGCCAGAATGCCCCAATCGAAAAACAGGCGTTCAAGGCGCTCGTCGTTGTTCTCCAGATTCACAAAAGCGAGCATACGTCCGTTGCGCTCTCGCATGTAGCGGCCCAGCTTTTCGGCCTCGGCTGGGGAAAAGATGGTCACGGGCGCGGGAAGAAGCACCATGCTGGCATCGGTCGGCACTTCGTTCACCTTTGTCAAGTCGAGCGAAAGCAAGACGGTGTTTCGCGCCTGCAAATGGGTGGCAAAGGCGGAAAGTCCGTCCTCGCCGGTATCAGCGGGCGACATCTCGCCATGACCGACGGTGTGATAGACGACTTGGGGCTTTTCGTTGGTCACATTGAGCAGGGCGCTGATGAGCGCTTCTTCGCCTTTAAAAGCGTCCAGCTCTCCGGATTTGTTCACGCGAAAAACGTCTTCTATGTTGATGATTTTGTAACGTTTTTTGCAGACGACGACGAGAGCCGTAGTGGCGCTGATCCCGTGGTGGCTGGTGACGAGTTCGGCCCATACGCCTGCGTTTTTCATGCGATCCACACGTTCCACAGACAACCAGCCACGGGGCGGCGTGCGCCTGGCGGTGTAGAGGAAGTCGTCGAGCAGGGGTTCCAACTGACCGCGCAGCATTTTGATGTTGCTGACCTGCTCGTCATGCGTCCAGCCGACTTCGGAGAGGGTGCTGTAGATGCGCACCCACGGCTCCTTTGTATTGGTCTCCTGCGGGGCGCGGCGCGCCATAGCTTCGAGTTGTTTCTGTGTCTCCAGTGCGAGCGGTTGGCGCCCGCCTTGAAGAATATCCCAGCGGCGGTGGACACTGGACTGCGAGGCGAGAAAGTTCAGCGAGAGCACCAATGAAATGGCCAGCACGACCTGAAGGAAGCGGTTAAATCCGTTCCAGCGCCGCGCCGTTTTAAAATCATCGAAGGAAGCCATGGAGAAACAGTGGCGTCACGCCTTGGATTGGATGGTGAGCGAGGTCAGACCCAGTGCGAGCATGGCTCCGGTGCCGAAGAGGAATATCGTGCGCGTGTCCACTATGCCCCGCAGAAACAAACCGAGGTGCTGGTAAGTGTGGAGATAATCGGCGTATTGCTGGACGCGTGCCTCCCAGGAATCCACTCCGGGCGGGATCTGCTGGAGGAGCCAGCCAAAGAGGATGACGAGGAAGAGTGCGCAAAAGGTGAGCATCGCGGCAACCAGCATACTGCGCGTGAGGCTGCTCGCGAGCATGCCGACTGCGAGATAGAGGGCACCGCTCACGGCGACAAAGGAGTAGCCGCCGAGCAGTGAGGGCAAGGAGAGCAGGCGCGGGTCGCCGTAGAGATCGTTGAGATACCACCAGGCCATGCAGGGGAATAAGAGCGCGAGTGCGCACATGACGAGATACATGACGTAGATGGCGGCAAACTTCGCATACACTACTTGGACAGGATGCACGGGGGTGGAAAACAAAGCACCGAGTGTGCCCATGCGGCGCTCTTCGGCAAAACTGCGCATCGTGAGGAGGGGGACGACGACGATGAGCGCGGGGGGAAACCACTTGAACCAGCCTTGCACGGGGGTGTAATCCAGCGGCAATTCGGTGGCTTCGCGGAGTGCCTGCCAGTAGAGAAAACCCATCAACGCAAGGAAAAGCGCCGACGCAATGTAGGTCGGCGCCGCAATGGCGAGCGACTTCAATTCGTGTAAAAATAATATCCTGAGCGTGCGCATGTAGCGGGTTAACGGTTCCCCTGGTTGACGGGATGATTCGGCGGCGTGGTGCCGTCGGCAGCTACGATTTCCCAGCTTCGTCGTGTGGCCGCAATGAAAATATCCTCAAGGCTGGGGCGGAGGCTATGCAGCTCGCGCACCCGCCCGGCACAGACGGGCCATATCCGTTGGAGCAAGCCGGAGGCGAGGTGTGAATCTTCGGGGAGCGTGATAACGTAGTGCCGATAGCCTTCGCCGGCATCGCCTTTGTCCGCCACACGCACTCTGGGTTCCCAGGGCAGGAGGGCGTTATTCAGCGCCTCGATCCCGATGCCGGCCTCAAGTGAAATAGAAGAATCGGGGATGAATTCGCGCCGCAGCGAGTCGGCGGTGCCGCTTGCCACGATACGCCCCTGATTAATGATGATGACGCGATCGCATACTTGCTCTATCTCCGGCAGTATGTGGCTGGAAATGAGAACAGCCATTTTACCGCGCAACTCTCTTATCAAACGCCGGATGCCGAGTATCTGATGCGGATCGAGGCCGATAGTAGGCTCGTCGAGGATGACGACATCGGGATCGCCGAGAATGGCGTCGGCGATGCCCACCCGCTGCCGGAACCCTTTGGAGAGGGTGCCGATGAGGCGGCGGCGCGTCTTGCGCACCAGATCGCAAGCTTCCATCACGGCGTCAACACGGGCGGTGACTTTGCGCCACGGGACACCCTTGAGCTTGGCGCGCCACCGGAGATATTCGGTCACGCGCAAGTCTTCGGGCAAAGGATTGTTTTCGGGCATGTAGCCGAGGTGGCGTTTCGCAGCTTCGGGGCGCCAGGCTACCGGGATGCCGTTGATGCGTGCGATACCCGACGTGGCGGCCATGAGGCCGGCGATAATGCGCATGGTCGTGCTCTTGCCAGCCCCGTTGGGACCGAGAAAGCCGACGACTTCGCCACGCCCGACACGCAGATTGACGCCCTCAATGGCAGTCATTGAGCCGTAGCGCTTGCAGAGGTTTTCCACCTCAATGGCCGGCGCGTTATCGGTGGAATCGTGAGTCATACGTCAGCGGAGCGCTTTGGCCGCACGGCCTCATTCGGCTGGCCGCGTTGGAGTATTGCCGTCTGCGGGCGGGAGCGGGTCGGAGGGGTTGGCGCGAAGTTCGGGGAGGAGCGCGATCAAGTCGCGCTTGTTGAGCACCCAGATGTTACCGGGGCTGATACTGCGGTCGAGCGTGTCGAGCCATCTGCGGGCGCTCTCCCAGTCTTTCTTTTCGATGGAGAGCAAGGCGAGGGTGTGGAGCGCCTGCCCGCGGAATGCCTCGGGATAGGCCGTGGTGCGGGACAACTCTGTCAACACGGCGATGCCGCCATCGCGGTCGTCGCTGCGCAACTTGGAAAATGCGAGACCGAGGATGGCCCGTGCGCCAAAGGAAGCGTGGGCCTTGTCCGTGGGCGTGAAGTTGTCGCGGGCGAGCGCGTAAGCTGCGGCGGCTTCCGCATATTTTTTATCTTTGAAGTATTGGTCGGCCACATCGAGTGCGGCGACGCCTGCAAGCGCCTCCCCAGCGCGGGCGCGGGCAAAGGCCAGCTTGGCCTCGGGCGAATCAGCGGTGCCCAGATATTCAGCTTGCAGAGCGGAGAGCCTGTAGTCGGCCAGCGCGTGCCAGCCTATGCCACCGAGTGCGGCGGCGATAAGGAGGAAGATGACGCCGAGGATGGCAATTTTGTTGCGCAACCAAAACAACCACATGCGATCTTCTAAATCGGGTTGTCCGAAATCTTGGTCAACGAGCACGAGGTTGCGGTCGTCGCCCTTGCGCGGGTCTTGTTGTTTAGTATTTTTTGGCATGACGCTGAGAGACGTGAAAAGAAAACGGAGGAGTTGTGGTCAATGCACACCGCAAGTCAAAATAAGAAATGGAGTAAGCTGAAAATCGGTTCCGCAGGAGGATGGGGCAAGGAGTGGCGAGAGGCGGGATACGAGCGGAAAAAGGCACGGGCGAAAGCAGCCCGCCATGGACAATGCCCCAAAGTGGAAGCGGCGTCTCGCCGCTGTGCCCCCCCCGCCGCAAGCTGCTTTTCCTTGCAACGGTATTGCCCCAAGGTGGAAGCGGCGTCTCGCCGCTTATTGGCCGAACCTCCGCCTGCCCTCTGCCTCAGCGGTATTGCCGCGGGTAACCGCCGCTATTGCCGGACGGGCGAAGCGAGGTGGAGCGGAACGAGGAGGACTCGCCGTTACGCATGCGGTAGGTAATGCGCGCCTGGGTGATATCGGAGGGGTTCATTTCCAGTTTCACCAAATCGCCGGGGAAAATTTTAATAAAGTTTTTGCGTAACTTCCCGGAAATACGCCCGAGCACGATGTGCTTGTTTGGTAGTTCCACTCGGAACATGGTTCCTGGCAGGACTTGGATTATCCGGCCTTCAATTTCAATGAGGTGTTCTTCTGGCATGCGCGATTGTGATGTGATGAAGCTAAAAAAGAGGAACACAACGTTTTCCTCAAGCGAAACGAGTCAAGCAGTAAAACAGAAAAACGCCTCGATGCTTTTCTTATTCCTTATCCCCCGATTATTTCTTTTATTCTGCCTCCATGCCTGCAGAACTTGAAAAGCGCATTGCCACCGCCGGACGCATCTTGTTGGAGCAGTCCGCTTATTTCACACAACACTTCGGCAAAGTGGAAAGCCACTGGAAGGCCGACAGCAGCCGCGTCACCGAGGCTGACTTGACCTTGTCACGCAATATACTCAGCTCGCTGAGGGCGCTCTATCCCGACGACGACTCCGTCTCGGAAGAAGAATTGCCATCCATCGAGGAAGGTCCGCGCACATTGAGAAAACGCTTCTGTTGGGTGCTCGACCCCATAGACGGCACGAATAACTACGCACTCGGATTGCCGCTGTGCGGTATCTTGCTGGCGCTGCTGGAAGACGGCTTGCCTGCTTATGGCTGGACTTACGACCCACTCGGGAAACGCCTCGTCGAGGGTGGCCCCGGGCATGGCTTGCGAGTCAACGGCGTGCGTGTCCCGGCCCCGCCGCAACCGGCATCGCTGGACAGGCACGCCTTTGTGACACTGCACTTCCCTCAATCCGCCGAGAACCTGCGCCGCCTCGCCCCCTTGCTCAGCCACAGCACCGGGCGTTGTCTGGGCAGTGCTGCGCTGCACTTTGTCTATAATGTGCTGGGCGTCGTGGACGGCAGCTTTTGCCACAGTGGGAAAGTCTGGGATATCGCCGCCGGACATGCGCAACTGGCCGCTGTGGGGCGGAGGATGATTTTTCTGGAAACTGACCCTTTCCCCTTGCACGCCCTGCTGCCAAAACCGCCCAACCTGCCCAATCTCGCCGGCACGGAGGCCTTTCTGCGTTTCACTCTGCCGCTGTTTGAAAAAACTGCGCACTGACCCGTAACGCCGCCAACCCGCCGAAGGCAAACCCTTCAAAAAACGTGCGGGCACATCTTGCGCGAGATGCGGCGGCTGTATCCAAAAAATGAATACGCCGCCTTTGTCCATCAGGCCGTGGCACTCATCCCGGGCGGACAATGCGCGTGTCGCTCGAAGACCGTCACGCGGACTTCTGGCCGGGGCTTAACAGGCGACTCATACCATTTGTGCCGAAATTTTTCCCTTAAGAATCGTTCCCAA
Source organism: Puniceicoccales bacterium (assembly GCA_031284845.1). Classification (GTDB taxonomy): domain Bacteria; phylum Verrucomicrobiota; class Verrucomicrobiia; order Opitutales; family UBA953; genus CALNBE01. The sequence continues at coordinate 6,805 of JAITXH010000184.1, forward strand.
TCAAGGTCTGGAGGTAAACCATTTTTAGCCGCGAATACGCGTACCGAGCGCAGCGACAGCAATTCCATGTCGCGAATAAGAGCCGCTTCGCTCCAGATTTTTTGAATTTTAATTATTTGTATCTCATTCGCGCTATTCGCGTATTCGCGGCTAAAATGTCTCTTCAAAAGAGAAGTTTTTACTCGTGAATGGTATTATATGCGCGTCCTCGTATCGGCGGCGCAGAAACCAGATAGCTCTGGTGCGTCCCGATAAAGAATCAGGAGCACAAAAAAAGGGGACAAACGCAGTCTGCGTGTGCCCCCTCGCTCGTTTGTGCGAAAACAGCTTATTTCACCGGCTTGCCGAAAACCTCGACTTCCACGTAATGGTTGCCGGGGTTGCTGGTATTGCCCGCGCTGTAGAGGCGGACGTAGCGCCCACTCACGTCTTTTACCGGAATGAACTTGCCGTAGTTGGTCTCAATGTAGTGCTTGTCTTTGCCGACCCCGAGCTTGTTCTCGTTGGCGATATCGGTGTTGAACACCGTGGTCACTCCTGTTTTGAATTCGGCATCGTCGGAGATTTGCACAATCACATGCCGGTAAGCACGATCCTGACGATGATAATGCCAGACGTTGATTGCATAGATGTCGGACTTCGCGCTAAGATCAATCTGCACCCACTGGAAGCCGGGCGCGAGTTCGACCTCAAAGCCTTCATCTCCATCTTTATCACCATCGGTGACAAAAGATAATTCACCGACGATGGGCGATTTATCACTCGAGGTGACAGGCTTGTTTTTCGCGATGTTTGTCGTGCCCTCCGGCACCAAAAACTCAGCTGGCTTCGTTGCTTTGATAGGGTCGAAATTATCAATCTTGATCGGCGCCGGAGTCCCGAAAACAATATAGACCGGAGGGTCGATTTTGATTTTTACATCTCCCCCTTGAAGCGGAAAAGCTGCCGCACAGGCGGCAAGAATGGCAATGGTTATGTTTTTTTTCATAGTGCTCAAGAAGACAAGCTGCGCCGCAAAAGGTTCACGTATTCCAAAAATATCGGACGGATTTGTAACGACCCGGACGCTTCCCGGGGATGCAGGTGAGGCAAGGCACAAAAGAAGACGGCACCGCTTTGCAACGGTGCCGTCGTTCAACGGACAGGATGTGTGTCGCGTCCGGACAATTAGTAGTCCATGCCGCCGTGATCGGGTCCGGCAGGCGCGGGCTTGTCTTCAGGAAGGTCGGTGATGAGTGCTTCCGTCGTCAAGAGCAGGCCAGCCACCGAGGCGGCGTTCAAGAGCGCAGTGCGGGTGACCTTGGTCGGGTCAACGACGCCAGCGGCCACGAGGTCTTCGTATTCGCCAGTCGCCACGTTGTAGCCGATGTTGCCCTTGGTCTTGAGCACTTCTTTCACCACGAGGGAACCTTCGACACCGGCGTTTTCACACAGGATGCGGAGGGGTTCTTCGACGGCTTTGCGAACGATGGTGGCACCGATCTTTTCGTCACCTTCGAGTTTCGCGATGACGGCGTCAATGGCCTTGAGCGTGCGCAGGAGGGCGACACCACCACCGGGGACAATACCTTCTTCCACTGCGGCGCGGGTAGCGTGCAGGGCGTCGTCCACGCGGTCTTTCTTTTCCTTAAGTTCGGTTTCCGTCGCGGCACCCACTTGGATGACGGCAACGCCACCGGCGAGTTTCGCAAGGCGTTCCTGAAGCTTTTCGCGATCGTAGTCGGAGGTGGTTTCTTCGATTTGGCGACGGATGAATTTCACGCGGCCCTGGATGTCGGCGGACTTGCCGGCCCCTTCGATGATGGTGGTGTTTTCTTTGTCCACGACGACGCGCTTGGCGCGGCCAAGGTCGGCGATTTTCAGGGACTCGAGTTTCACGCCGAGGTCTTCGGTGATGAACTTGCCGCCTGTGAGGACGCCAATGTCTTCCATGATGGCTTTGCGGCGGTCGCCGAAGCCGGGCGATTTCACGGCGACGACGTTGATGGTGCCGCGGATCTTGTTCACCACGAGGGTGGCGAGTGCTTCGCCGTCAATATCTTCGGCGATGATGAGGAGCGGCTTGCCGGCTTTGGCGACTTCCTGGAGGACGGGCAGGAGATCCTTCATGCTGCTGATTTTCTTTTCAAAGAGCAGGATGTAGGTGTCTTCCAACACGGCTTCGAGTGTCTCGGCATTGGTCGCGAAGTAGGGCGAGAGGTAACCTTTGTCGAACTGCATACCTTCGACGACTTCGAGGGTGGTTTCGACGGTCTTGGCTTCCTCGACGGTGATGGTGCCGTCTTTGCCGACTTTGCTCATG
>JAITXH010000208.1 GCA_031284845.1 Puniceicoccales bacterium
TTCCCGTGTGGAATGCGGTAAATACACACGTTCAAAAAACTCCCCGTAATCGCTCCCATCACAGCGAACCAGCCGGTGATGAGCCACGGGGTTTGCGCGTGGAGCGTCTTCAAAGACTCAAATAACATGGACATGGGCGGGATGAAGCGCGGTTGCGCGTCTCGTGCGAATTAAAAATAAAAAAATACAGAAACGCCACCGCTTCGACGGCATCCCAAGACAGATTGCGGGCACGTATTTGTATCAGGGGAGCACATGCGTCTCGTGTGTTTTCAGCGGCGTTCCGCCACTGGATTGGCCCCCCGTTCCCTAATGCCCTTAAGGGACTCTAAGGACCCTAGCGACCTTAGGTTCTCAGTCCTTCCCGTTACCGTTACACGGTGGCATCGGCACTGGCACCGCCACCGGCCAGACCCACAAAACCCTTTGCGTATTACGTGCCAATAAAACGACCCCGATGATACTTTCCCTTTTATTAGAAAATCGGTTTTACTCAATGATTACACCTAATAAAGAATTCACCGTGCTCATTCCCCCGAATTCACCTTGCGATTCGATACAAAACGTCCAACGTCAACCCGCATTTGAAGATGTCCCGCACCAATCACATCAATAGTTTCTCATGTAACGCGACAAACGCGATTCCATTTCTGCCCCACTGTGGAGGACTCGATAGGGAGTCTTCGCTTCAAGGCGTATCGAAAGCTCTGTCCGGTGCCGTTCGCCTCCACAAAATAACCACAAAAAGCCGCTCCATTGCAGGCTTTGGCAACATCGTGGGAGGTTGGGTAAAATGAGTGCTGCGGCCGCGACAACAGCCTTGACCGAAGAGGCGGTCAAGTGGATTGGAACACTCGACGAGTTAGTGGTTTACGCCACCGACAAACGCGCCTCAGACGTTCACGCCTGCCTCGGCGAATCAGTCGCCTTGCGTGTGGATGGCGACATCAAACGTTTTCCGATCGGCACTGGTGATACCTTTTTCGACGACCTTTTCAAACGCCTGTTGCCGGAGCAAAAAGTGAACTTCAAGGAGAAGTCACTCGCCGCCGACTTTGCTTGCAATTGCGCTGGTTGGGACATGCGTTGCCATTTGTTCAAGGCGAATGCAAAGCCTGTTTTGGCCATCCGTTTCATGCGCGGGAAGATTCCCACCATGGACGACTTGGTATTGCCTAAAGCCTTTCAAGACATCATCAAAGAAGGTCGTCCCACGGGTATGATTCTCGTGACGGGTTACACCGGTTCCGGTAAGTCCACAACGCTTGCCGCCGCCATAGACTGGCTGAACCGCAATAACGCCCTGCATATTGTCACGTTGGAAAATCCCGTTGAGTATCGTTACGTCCCCGCGAAAAGCGTAATCCGCCAACGCGAAGTCGGACGCGACGTCGTTTCTTTCGGACACGGCATGGTGGACGCCATGCGCGAAGACCCCGACGTCATCCTCATCGGTGAGTTACGCGATGCCGAGACGGTGAAAGCCGCCGTATCCGCCGCTGAGACCGGACACTTGGTTTTTGGCACTTTGCACACCCGCACCGCAGGCAGCACGATCAGCCGTATTCTCGACGTCCTCCCTGCGGACGAGCGCGATCAAGTGCGCACCATGGTGGCCTCTTCCCTTCTGGCGGTTATCGGTCAGCGTCTCGTCTCCCGCGTCGGCGGCGGGCGCATTGCCGTCTTTGAATTGCTTTTGAACTGTACCGCCGTCGCCGGTGCCATCCGTGAAAACAAGCCAGGGCAAATCGCCAACGAAATCGCCGTCAAAAAAGATATGGGCATGATAGACTTTGATTCCTGCCTCATCGATTACTCCCGCCGCAAACTCATCTCGCAGGAAGTTGCCATCGAGACATCAGACAGGCCCGACGAAATCCGAAAACGTCTCGGACTTTCGTTGCGTCCCTCTGCTCAGGCCACAGCTTCCGGCTCAGTCGGCATTACCGCCGGCACAGGCATACCCACCGGAGTGATTAAAGCTCACTAGCAACCTCTCACCCTCGTTCGTTCACCCCCCCTCACTTTTTATTATGAATCTTGCTCAAAAAATCTCATCCGCTGCGCTTCTGACCGCATTGGCCTGTGCGCCCCTCTTCGGGCAAACCAGACCGGTGTTGGAAGGGGCGACCGTGCCGGTGGAAGAGGTCTTAATGCGTGTCGTGCCCTATTTCAGGCACGACAAACAGCCCATTGCGCAGGTTCTCCAAACGCTTGGGCGTTCGTTGGGCGTCACCATCATTTGCGATAGCAATGTCGAAGCCGAGGTGAACTTCGAGTGTTATAACAACTCGCTGGAGCAACTCCTTAACGCCGTTTGCCAGTCCGAGGGTTTTTTCTGGACGGTCGAAAACGGTTACATCTGGGTGCATCGTTTCAGCGATAAAACCTACATGATAGAATTCTCTCAGGTCGAACGTGAGATGACCAGCTCCTCCTCGGTTCGTTTAGGGACTGCCGCCAGCAGTTCCGGTTTTACGGGCGGCAGCAGCGGCAGCAGCAGCAGTGGCAGCAGTGGCGGCGGCGGTAGCGGCGGCAACACCGACGAGACAACCGTCTCCCTGAAAAGCACCAACAAAGGCGAGTTCTGGAAAGGCGTCACAGAGGTTTTGGAGAGTTTTAAGGAAAAGGATGAAAAAATAAAAGTGGATGCCCGCTCCGGCACCGTTATCGTCTCCGCGTCCCGCCGCACGCACGAGCGCGTGCGGGATTTCGTCCGCACCCTGAACACCCGCGTCGCCCAGCAAGTGGAGATACAGGTCAAAATTGTCGAAGTCACCCTGAACGACCAAAACAAGATGGGGGTGGATTGGAGCCTCGTCCGCTCCGCCAGTTGGGGAGATTTGATTTTCAGACCGGATTCGCTGGCCGGAAGCGGCCCCTCGGGAACGGCTTCCAGCTTCGGCAGCAATACAAACATCAACGCCATGCACGCCACCGATTTGGCAGCCGATACCTTCGTCAGCACCTTCGGCATCGGCAAAATCGGTATCGTCGTCCGCGCACTCTCCCAGCAAGGTTCGTTGAACACCGTTACCGCGCCGCGGGTCGTCGTCGCTCACAACCAGACAGCCTACATCAAGGACACCGAAGACCGTCCGTTCTTCCAGTTGACCAGTTCCACGAAGGGCACCGAAATCAACTCCGGCACCTCCATCGTTGATTCCAAGCAATATAGCGTCGAGACGATTTCCATCGGCACCATCGTCAACGTGACGCCTCACATCGCCGATAACGGCGACATCACCCTCGACATCATTCCGGCTCTTACACGTCTCAAAGAGGTGTTGACCTCTCCGGGCGGCGATTCCAACGCTCCGGCCCTCGACGTGAAGCAGATGACGACCGTCGTGCGCCTGCGCTCCGGCGAGACCGCCGTCGTCGGCGGTATCATCACCGACACCGAGGCCACTCAGACACGCGGTGTCCCCGTTTTGAAAGACATCCCGTGGGTGGGGCCGCTCTTCCGCACCGACGCCAAATACAAGCAAAAGACCGAGCTTGTCATCTTTCTTACGCCCAGCCTGCTCATTCCGGGCGGTTCCCTCGGCGTCGAAGGCCGCCGCGAAGCCGCCAGAGACAGTCGCGAAGTGCGCACCAACAAGCTGAAAGACCGCGAGGTCTTTGACGACGAAAGTATCCGCGCCGAGAGCAAAGTCGAAAGCATCAGCATATTTTAATACCATGACCGCAATACGTGCCGAAAATGATTTCCGTTGGATGCCTGACGCTTTGCGTGAGGCAGGAATCGGCGCGTCGAGTGTCAAGCTGGCCGTAGAATACTACAACCAGCGCGGGCGTCGCGTCAGCTTCGGCACCGTTCTTGTGGAGCTGGGCATACTCACCCCGCTTTCCCTCACCGAGCTTGTCGCGAAGCATCACGAGTTACCGCTTCTCACCGGTCTCATCGCCATGCGCCTCCCGCCGGATGTGCTGCGCCTTCTGCCCGTGACGATTGCCCGCCGGATGCGTGTCGTCCCTGTCAAGCGCAACGGCTCACAAATCCTCCTCGCCGTCGCCGACCCCTCTGTCCCCGGATTCACCGAGGTCACGCAGGCCCTTGGGCGTTTCGGCATTACCGAGTTTGAGTATCGTATCGCAGCCGAGGCTGAGATTTTGGCAAAGCTGGAGGAAATCTTTGCTTCCAAGGCCGACGTTTCCGACCCGGGACGCTTTTTCGACCAACTCGTCGCCGAAGCCGTCAATATGGGCGTGTCCGATATTCACGTCGTTCCCGAAGAGACGCTTACCCAAATCAAGTTCCGCATAGACGGCGTCGTCCATCCGCACAAGATTGTGGACGGCAGTGTGCGCGAGTCCATCGCCGCCCGTATCAAGATGAAGGGCGGGCTGGACATTGCCATCCGCCACATCCCGCAAGACGGACGCGCCAAACTCACCCTCGCAGGGAAGAAAATCAATTTACGCTTTTCTTCCCTCCCCACGCTTTACGGCGAGAGCGTCGTCATGCGTATTCTCGACCAGTCCAAGGGCATCGTCCCCCTCGACAAGCTCGGCATGGCCGACGACACCAAAGCCGCCATCCTCACCGCCGCCAACGCGCCTTTCGGCTTCACTTACTTTGTCGGTCCCACCGGTTCCGGTAAGACCACCTCGCTTTATTCCATCATCAACACCCTCGACGTCAGCAACTACACGATGATGACGCTCGAAGACCCTATCGAATACGAGTTTCGTAACATCCGGCAGACCGAGGTCACCGAGTCGCTCACCTTTGGCATGGGCCTGCGCGCCCTGCTCCGTCAGGACCCGGACTACAT
>JAITXH010000029.1 GCA_031284845.1 Puniceicoccales bacterium
GCCGGTGGCGAACGCGTTCACCTCGTTGATAAAAGTTTCGGAGAGTCCCCGTCCGCATCCTTGATAGACGACGGTGGAATCCGTGAACCGGTCGCACAAAACGACACCGCCAGCGGCGAGCGTCGGTCGGATGACTTCGGAAACAAGCTGGGCCCGACTGGCCGCGAAAAGCAACAACTCGGCACGGTCACTCAACCGCTCGCCGTAAGGCGCGTGTTTGAGGATGCGGCGAATCTCTTCGCCGAGATCGGTGCCGCCCGGCTCGCGCACGACGCACACCGTGCGCCCTTGTGCGCGGAGACGTTCGGCGAGCAAAGTGATTTGGGTGGATTTCCCTGCCCCCTCGCTGCCCTCGAACGTGATAAGGCATCCGTGGTCTTGCATAGGGCGCGAAGGTAGAGAAGGGATGGCCCTACGCTCAAGGTTTAACCCGCAAATCGTGCGTAAAACGGGAAATGTGCGACCACCGACGGCACCGATTGGGAAAAATAGCCTGTCCCCTTTTGTGGGTGCCGCGTTCTCCGATGCCGTCGGTCATCGATAAAAGTATTTCCCAAAATAAAAGGAGCCTGTCCCCTTCTTTTCTTTTAGCCTGTCCCCTTTTGAGTTTGTCCAAAAAGCAACATTGCCAAATTGAGCAGAGGCGCTTTGATACGGCATCGAAACTTCCGTTTCATTTTTCTCTAATTAAATCCAATATGAACAAATACATCGTTGAACTCATCGGCACGTTCTTTCTCGTCTTGACCGTCGCCACCACCGCCATCCTCGCACCGGGCGATCCTCTCGCGCCACTCGCCATCGGCTCTGTGTTGATGGTGATGATTTATGCGGGCGGACATATCTCCGGCGGACACTTCAATCCCGCCGTCACACTGGGAGTCTGGATTCGCGGACGTTGCCCCGCCAAGGATGTGGGGCCTTACATCGTCGCTCAATTGCTCGGTGCCGCGCTCGCGGTGCTGGCCGCCAAGACGCTGTATCCCGCCGCAGCCGCGCTACTGGCTGATGCCGTAAAACCCGCCGCCGGTGCCGCCGCAACCGCGGCTACCTGTGCAACGGTGCTCCCGATTATCCTCGCTGAGTTTCTTTTCACCTTCGCGCTGGTCTATGTCGTGCTCAACGTCGCCACCGCCAAGCGTAATGCCGGCACCGGCTTTTACGGGCTGGCCATCGGCTTCACCGTGCTCACCGGTGCCGTCGCAGTGGGAGGCATCTCCGGCGGCGCGTTCAATCCGGCGGTCGCCTTCGGTGTCGCCCTGCTCGGCAAGACGACGGTGCTCACATTCTGGTCGATTTGGCAGCATCTCACAGGAGAAATCCTCGCCGCGCTGGTGGCCGGATTCGCCTTCCGCTTCCTTAATCAAGATGATCGCTGAGCGCGAACAGAGTAAGCGTTAATCGCAAAACAATTCTGACGTCCCGTAGGTTTCAAACCTGCGGGACGTATTTTTTGGCGACGGCACCGATACCCTGCCGTCCATTCGCATCCGTTTCCGTCTACACCAGTCCGTGTCAGTCCATAAAAAACGGCGACATGTGACCACTCACGCGCTCCCAATCGGGAAACGCCACAGCCACACATCGCCACGCACCATCGGTGCCGTTGGCAACGGAGGACTTGTTTGCGGGCGTCGCGAACGACGCCCCCGAGAGACCCGGACTTCCTTAACCGACGACGTCGATACCCATCGAGCGGGCAGTGCCTGCAATCATGCGGGCGGCGGCTTCGGGATCGGCGGCGTTCAAGTCTTTCTTTTTCATCTCGACGATTTCGAGGAGCTGCTTGTGCGTCACTTTGCCCACCTTGTCGCGGTTGGGAACGCCCGAACCACTTTCGAGCTTGGCCGCTTTTTTGAGCAGCACCGCAGCCGGAGGCGATTTCAGGATGAAGGTGAACGACTTGTCCTGATAAACCGTAATGATTACCGGAAGGATAAGACCTGCTTGTTCTTTTGTCCTGGCATTGAACTCTTTGCAGAATGCCATGATGTTGACACCCTTGGCGCCCAAAGCGGGGCCTACGGGCGGTGCAGGGTTTGCGGCACCTGCGGGAAGTTGCAGGCGGATTTCTCCGACGACTTTTTTAGCCATTGTTGTTTTGTATTTTTGTGTTTGTTAAAGGGATTTTGTGAATTGCGCCCCGAGGGGCGGCTTTACTGTTCAGTGGTGCGTTCCACTTGCCAGAACTCCAACTCCACAGGGGTGAAGCGGCCAAAGATGGATACGGAGACTTGCAGTTTCCCGCGGTCGCCATCCACGCCTTCGACGCGGCCTGTCATGTTGGCAAAGGGTCCGTCGGTGATTTTCACCTCGTCGCCTATTGTGTAAATGATGCGGGGGACGGATTTGCCTTCCGCTTCCTCCACTTGTTTGAGTATTCGCTCGATTTCCGCCGTCTTAAGGGCAGTCGGCGTAGTGCCGCCGATGAACCCGAGGACGTTTTGCACATCGCGGACGAATTGCCACGGCTCCTGCAACACCTTGCCGTCATCGCCGTAAAGACGCATTTGAAGGAAGATGTAGTTCGGATAAAGCTTACGTGTCTTGGTGGTCTTTTTGCCATTGCGCACCTCGGACACCGTTTCAAGCGGCATCAACACCCGGTCAGAAAGCGGGCGACCAAGCGGCGCAGCAAAGAATTCGGCCATGTCATCCTCTTCGATGAACTTGTCCAAATACTTCTTCACCTTCCCCTCCATATTGGAGCGGGTATGGATGGCATACCAACGAAAACCGGCAAGAGAGTCTGGAGATGACATGCGAGGAAAAAGGGAGATACCCTGAGATAAAGTGAAGTTATAGTCCACCAACTAAATGCGTAACAAAACGCACCAGCTCGTGCATGGAAAAGTCGAAAACGAAGACGCAGGCCGAAAGGATGGCGATTGACACCACGACCACGAGAGTGGACTGGGCAAGCTCCTTTGGCGTGGGCCAGACTGCTTTAGTCCAGACCTCCGCGACCGTTTCGTTCCAAAACTGACGGGTTTTGCCGATGAATGATAATGCTCGCATTTGATTAAAGTGGCAGGGGCGGAGGGTATCGAACCCCCATTTGCGGTTTTGGAGACCGCTGCTCTAGCCATTGAACTACGCCCCTGTTGTGGTGATAAAACTTGTGTTAAGGTGAAATGGCAATGCCGAGAGTCTGTTTTTGCCAGACTCACGGCATTTCCAAGTCAAATGTGCTTTGCTCGAAAAATTACGCAGCAACCTCGATAATCTGGCCGGAACCAATGGTGCGGCCACCTTCACGAATTGCGAAGCGCTTGCCCTTTTCCATAGCGACGGGCTTTTGAAGCTCGACGTTGATGGTAAGGTTGTCGCCGGGCATAACCATCTCGACGCCTTCCGGCAGTGTGCAAAC
>JAITXH010000090.1 GCA_031284845.1 Puniceicoccales bacterium
CCTACACGACGCTCTTCCGATCTACAAGGTCATGGGCGAAGACCCGCAGACAGTCGCCAGTTGGCCCCCTTTCACCGAACTCACCCCCTACTATCCCACCCGGCGCATGTTGCTGGAGACGGACAACTCCGCCACCTGGGACAACCTTTCCATGCGTTGCGTGGACCTCCTGTGCCCAGTAGGGCTGGGACAGCGCGGCCTCATCGTCGCCCCGCCCCGCACCGGCAAGACCATACTCCTGCAAGGCATGGCCAACGCCATCCTGCAAAACACGCCCGGCGTCCATCTCATCATCCTGCTCGTGGACGAGCGCCCGGAGGAAGTCACCGACTTCCGCCGCCAGGTGAAGAACGCCGAAATCGTAAGTTCCACCTTTGACGAAAGCGCCGAGAGCCATGTCCACGCCGCCGAGATAGTCATCGAGCGAGCACGCCGCATGGTGGAAGGCGGACGGCATGTCGTCATCCTCCTCGACTCCATCACACGCCTCGCCCGCGCCTACAACACCCTCATGCCCAGCACGGGTAAAATCCTCTCCGGCGGCGTCGAGTCCAACGCCCTCTCCAAGCCCAAGCGCTTCTTCGGCTCTGCCCGCAACATCGAAGGCGGCGGCAGCCTCACCATCCTCGGCACCGCCCTTGTGGACACCGGCAGCAAGATGGACGAGGTGATATTTGAAGAGTTCAAAGGCACCGGCAATATGGAGTTGGATCTGGATCGCGACCTCTCCAACAAACGCATTTTCCCGGCCATCAGCTTCGAGCGCAGCGGCACCCGCAAAGAGGAATTGCTCTACCATCCCGACGAGATGCAGAAAATTTATTCGTTGCGCCGGGCCATGAAAGGTGTTCCTTCCGTCGAAGCAATGGAACAACTCATACAACGCATAAAGAAAACCAAAACCAACGTGGAGTTTCTGCTGACGTTAGCCCGGTAATACCCCCCCGCATTCTATGCTATATTACCTCGTGATTCCCGTTCCCCATCCCACTTCCCGCTAACCATTGGAGATCTTTTTTTGTGTTCACGGCCGATGACTATGTCCTGCAACTGATTCAAGACCGCGGTCTTGTCACACCCGAAGCCGTCGCCAATGCCGGCGTCTTCGTCGAAGCAAGCGGCACCGCCGGAGCTAACCTGCCCGGTGCCGTCCTCGTCCGCTTAATCGAGCAAAAGCTGGTGACTCCTACGCAAATCGCCGAAGCCTTCGCCCGCGAATTTGACATGGAGACCGTGGACTTGAGCAGCGTCCGCCCCACGCAGGAGACGCTGGAATTCCTCGGCAAAGAGCTGTCTGAGCGCACTCAGGTCTTTCCGCTCCAGTTGCACAGCGGCGAGCTTGAAGTCGCCGTCGCCGACCCGCTCGACACCGAGACCATAGATGAACTCTCCCGCCTTCTCAAAATCCCCCTCTGCATCCGGCTAGCCCCCCCCGATGCCATTAAGACCGCCATCACCGAACACTACGCACTGCCCGAAGACGGTTCCCACGAAGTCTATGACTCCATTTACGGCGACATAAAGGACTCCGACCTCAAACTCGACCTCCCCATCGGCGACGCAAAAGCCGAAGACGCGCCCATCATCCGCTACGTTAACCTGCTCATCTCAAAAGCCATCAGCCAGCGCGCGTCCGACATCCACCTCGAACCCCTCGAAAAGCGCTTCCGCGTGCGCTACCGCATAGACGGCGTGTTGCACGAAGTCGAAAACCCGCCCAAGCGCCTCCAGGCCTCCATCCTCTCCCGCCTCAAGCTCATGGCGGAAGTCAGCCTCGCCGAAAAGCGCATCCCGCAAGACGGGCGCATCCAAGTCAAAGCCGCCGGCAAAGAGATAGACTTGCGCGTCTCCGTCCTCCCCACCGTCTATGGCGAAAGTATCGTCATGCGTATCCTCGATAAAGAAGGACTCCGGCTCGGCCTCCCCGAACTCGGCTTCTTCTCCGACGACCAAGCCAGCTTTCAAAACATCGTCTCCCTCGCCGACGGCATCTTCCTCGTCACCGGCCCTACCGGTTCAGGCAAATCCACCACCCTTTACGCCGCGCTCAACTACATCAACAAGCCCGACCGCAAAATCATCACCGTCGAAGACCCTGTCGAATACCAGATGCTCGGCATCAATCAGGTGCAAGTGCGCCGCGATGTCGGCATGACCTTCTCCGCCGCCCTGCGCTCCATGCTCCGCCAGGCCCCCAACATCATCATGATCGGGGAAATCCGAGACATGGAGACCGCCGAAATCGCCGTCAACGCCTCCCTCACCGGCCACATGGTGTTTTCCACTCTGCACACCAACGACGCCCCCAGCGCCGTCACCCGCCTCGTGGACATCGGCGTAAAGCCCTTCCTCGTGTCTGCCTCCCTGCGCGGCGTGCTCGCCCAACGCCTCGTGCGCCGCATTTGCCCCAACTGTACACAAGCCTACTCCCCTACCCATAAAGAGCTTGCCTCCATCGGTATCTCCGAAAGCGAAGCTGGCTCGGCAAGCTTCATGCGCGGCGAAGGTTGCCCCAAGTGTAATAGCATCGGCTACAAAGGCCGCCGCGGCATATTTGAGATGTTCGTCGTCGGCAATGAACTGCAAACCATGATTTACGGCGGAGCCACCCTCGTAGAGCTGCGCCGCAAATGCCGCGAACTGGGCATGCGCTCCATGCGCGAAGACGGCATCCGCAAAGTCACCGCAGGCGTCACCACCGTCGAAGAAGTGCTCAACGCCACTGTTTCCATCCTCGAATAGCACCCACTCCATTTTTCTCCCATGAGCTTCAGCATCGAACAACTCCTTGACCTCGTCGTTGACGCCAACGCTTCCGACATCCACATCCACGTCGGCCAGTCACCGGCCCTTCGTGTCCACGGGGAAATCGTCACCGTGGACGCCCCGGCGCTCACACCCGACGATACAGAAGCCTATGTGCGCGCCGTCCTGAGCATTCTTGACGACAACGTCGGGCACAAAGTGTCTTACAAGCACCTTGAGAACCTCGACTCCCCCGGAGGCGGCTCCGACTTCGGTTTCGAGTTTCAGGGCAAGGCCCGTTTCCGCACAAGCATCTTTAAAAGCAAAGGCCACTGCGGTATGGTATGCCGCCAGATCCCCAACAAGCTCTTCGGCCTCCACGAAATTGGTCTCCCCGACAAAGTAAAAGACCTCCTCAACCTCACCCGCGGCCTCATCCTCGTCACCGGCCCCACAGGCTCCGGCAAGACCACCACTCTGGCCTCCATGATCAACTGGATTAATGAAAACCAAGGCCAGCACATCATCACCATCGAAGACCCGATTGAGTATTACCACCCCCACAAACATTCCATCATCACCCAGCGCGAACTCGGCAGCGACGTGAACTCCTTCGCCTACGGTATCCGCGCCGCCCTCCGGCAAGACCCCGATGTCATGCTCGTCGGCGAAATGCGCGACCTCGAGACCATCGAGGCCGCCATCACCGCCGCCGAAACAGGGCACCTCGTCTTTGCCACACTCCACACCACCGGAGCCGCACGGACAGTGGACCGCATCATAGACGCCTTTCCTGCCAACACCAAAGAGCAGATCCGCATCCAGCTCGCCGCCAACCTCGTCGCAGTTGTCTCGCAAGTGCTCTGCCGTAAAAAAGATGGCACCGGGCGCATCGCCGCTTTCGAAATCATGGTCAACACCGCGTCCACTGCCGCACTCATCCGCGACAATAAGACACACCGCATCACCTCCGACATCCAGACCGGAGCCATCCACGGCATGATGACACTCGATTTCCACCTCCAACACCTCTACAACCGCGGCATCATCAGCGGAGACGAAGCAGTCACCTACGCACAAGACCCCGACGACATGCGCAACAAGGTCGTCCTCACCACTCCACACCCACCATCCCCGCGCCATGTTTGAAGACCATAACGAAAGCATCCGTGATATCATCCTCGAGTCCAATCTCCTCGATCGCGAGTTGATTGAGGAACAGTGGAGTGCCCACATCCAGACCGGCAAATCGTTTGCCGACACGATGACCGATTCCGGCCTCATCGAGCGCAATGTCCTCTTTCAAGCCATTGCGCGTTCCCTGCACACCGAGTTTATCGCCGTCCCGCCCGAACAGGTGGACGCTGCCCTGCTCCGCCTCATCAAGCCCGAACAGGCACACAAATACGAAATTGTCCCCTACCGGGCCGACTCCCACAAGATCACCTTCCTCGCCCGAGACCCCCTTAATTTCAACATCGTGGACGACCTCGCCTTCGTCCTCCAGCGCGACATCGAGTTGGCCGTCATAGACCCCGAACTCATGCACAACATCGTCGTCCGCTGCTACGGCGAAGAAGTCTCCTCTCTGGAAGATTTCCTGCGTGAGATAGAAGGATTCGCCATCGGCGACGACGCCTCCGACAGCGAGCTTTCTCATCAGGCCAATCAAGCCCCCATTATCCGATTTGTTGACCTTGTCCTCCAGGAAGCCGTCAAAGCCAAAGCCTCCGACATCCACTTTGAGCCTTTTGCAGACCAATTCCGCATCCGTTACCGCATAGACGGCGCCCTCTTCGAAATGGCACCGCCGCCGAAAAGCCTCGCCACCTCCATCACCGCCCGCGTGAAGGTCATGTCCTCAATGAACATCGCCGAAAAACGCATTCCCCAAGACGGACGCATCAAGACCGTCGTCAGCGGGCGCCCCGTGGACTTGCGCGTATCCACCCTCCCCACCCAGTTCGGGGAAAGCGTCGTGCTGCGTATTCTCGACAAATCCATCGTCAACCTCGACCTCCAAAACCTCTCCATGCAAGAGGAAGTCATGGAAGGCATACGCGAACTCGTAAACCGCCCCAACGGCATCTTTATCGTCACCGGCCCCACGGGTTCCGGCAAGACCACCACCCTTTACTCCGCTTTGCGCGAAGTAAACATCGTGGATGTCAAAATTCTCACCGCCGAAGACCCTGTCGAATACGAAATCGAAGGCATAATGCAGGTGCAGATAAACCACCAAGTCGGTCTCACCTTTGCCAGCGCCCTGCGCTCCTTCCTCCGCCAAGACCCCGACACCATCATGGTCGGGGAAATCCGCGACTTGGAGACTGCCCAAATCGCCGTCCAAGCCTCGCTCACCGGCCACGTCGTCCTCTCCACCCTGCACACCAATGATGCACCTGGAGCCGTCACCCGCCTCATAGATATGGGTCTTGAGCCTTACCTCATCGCTGCCTCCCTCGAAGGCGTCCTCGGCCAGCGCCTCTTGCGCCGCATCTGCAAAACCTGCCGCACAGCCTACGAGCCGGACAAAAAAGTGATGGACATGCTCGGCGTGGATCCCATGGAGATCGCCGACAAGCAATTTTACTATGGCAAAGGTTGTTCCGAGTGCAATCGCAGCGGTTACAAAGGCAGGCAAGGCCTCTTCGAGCTGATGATGATCAATGACCGCCTCCGCGACCTCATCACCAACAAAGCGCCAACGCTGGTGCTCAAACAAAGCGCGATAGAAAACAATATGCGGACACTTCGCGATGACGGCCTGCGCTGTATTTTCGACGGACTAACGACCATCGAAGAAGTCTTGAAATACACCTAGTGAATTTAGCGTTATTTTCTCACCCTCTCGCTCAAAAACATTTTTAGCCCCGGATACGCGGCTAAGATGCTTCTTCTTAAAGAGAATTTTTTTACTCGTAAGCGGGATAACCTGTAAAGCAAACCGCGTTCCCCCGGCGAAACGGAAAGAAAAAATTCGCTGAAAATAGTTTGTTTATTGAGCAAGACGCCCAAATCCACTTACTGCCCGGCTTTTGCATGAAAGTATCTCTCCAGTGGCTCACTAAATACGTTGATCTCTCAGGAATCTCCACCGACCAAATCGCCGACGCCCTGCCCATGTTGGGGCTCGAGGTCGAGTCTGTCTCCAGCGTTGGACTTCCGGCACTATCGCATGTCGTCGTCGGCGAAATCCTTTCTTTTGAAAAGCACCCCAAAGCTGATCGCCTCAATGTCTGCCAAGTGGATACAGGCGATGGCACACCGAGGCAAATCGTCTGCGGTGCCAAAAATTTTCAGGCGCATGACAGGGTGCCCGTCGCCTTGCCCGGGGCAGTCCTGCCCGGCGGTTTCGAAATCAAAGTATCCAAGCTGCGCGATGTGGACTCACTCGGCATGATGTGCTCCGCCAAAGAGCTTGGCCTCGGCGACGACCACGGCGGCCTGCTCATCCTCACCGCACGCCAGTTGCCCATAGGCTCGCCATTGAACGACCACTTCCCATTGCCCGACAGCGTGTTCGAAATCGCTGTCACAGCAAACCGCGGCGATGCCCTCAGCCACATCGGTGTGGCACGCGACCTTGCCGCTTTTTTCAACAAAACGCTTAAACTCCCCTCCCTTTCCGCAGACGCTCCGGATGCCTCCGCGCCGCCTGCGGATAGCCTGCTCTCCGCGCTCAACGTCACCGCAGCCGCATCTCCTTACTACACAGCTTGGAGTCTTCGCGGCGTGCGGGTCACTGCCAGCCCCGATTGGCTGCAACGCGATTTGGAATCAGTCGGGTTGCGCCCCATCAACAACATCGTAGATGTGACCAATTGGGTGATGCTCGAAACGGGGCAACCGCTGCACGCTTTTGACGCCTCGAAAATCGCAGGCCGCACACTCAATATCCGCAATGCCAGCGCGGGAGAAAAAATCACCCTGCTCGATGGCAAAACTGTCGCATTGGAAGAGAGTGATTGCGTCATCGCTGATGCGGTAAAACCGCTCGTCATCGCCGGAGTCATGGGCGGCGAAGATTGCGGCGTGAGCAATGCCACTACAGACATCGTGCTGGAGTCCGCTTGGTTCTCCCCCGCCGCCGTTCGCAAGACCTCACGCCGTGTGGCGGTGAATACCGATAGCTCGCAACGCTTCACCCGCGATGTGGATCCTGCGATGGTGCGTTTCGCGGCACGGCGCGCCATTGATTTGATTTTGCAAACCGCCGGGGGGACACTCGCGGGGCCGCGCATCGTCGCCGGCGCACCGCCTCGAGGCGACCGCACCATCGCCATCCGTAGCGATTTCGTGCGTGCGCGTTGCGGCTACGCTGTGGACGATGCCACGATACTTGACGTCTTCCGCCGCCTCGGATTTTCCGTCGCCGTCATCCCCGATGGCACCGCTGCGATTTGGCATGTCACCGTGCCCTCTTTCCGCCCCGAAGTGGATCGTCCCGTTGACCTTGTGGAAGAGTTTGTGCGCATCCACGGTACCGAAAGCATCCCTGCGACTGCCATTGCCGCGCCAACGCTTCCAGCCGCTGACGCCCCTGTGACGCGATTCACGCGCCGCGCCAATGCCCTGCTCGGCGGCCAGGGTTTTGCCGAGTGCTGGCACTATACGCTGACGGAGGAAAAGACCATTGCCCGCTTTCACGGCAAAGCGCTCGCCGACGCCCTTGCCCTCGCCAATCCGCTCACCAGCGACCAAAGCCATGTGCGCCCCTCCCTCTTGCCGGGGCTTCTCGGTGCGCTGCAACTTAACCTCGCCGGGCATAACCAGCCGCGCCGCCTTTTTGAGACAGGCCGCGTATTCCGCCCCGGACGCGATGGGGCATTGCGCGAATTGACCGCCATTGCCTTTGTCGTGCTCGCCGAACCCGTGGCACCGTCGTGGAAAAAACGTGAACCGGTGGATTTCTTTTACGCCAAAAAACTCGCACTGGAAGTGGCGGCACTCGCCGGCATTGCTCCCCAGCGGCTGTTATTCAAGCCCGCTTCGGACAACGGCGACGTTACGGCGCCATTTTGGCAAAGCGGCCATGCCGCCACCGCAGCAGACCGCGCCGGACACGCCCAAATAGACTGTGGCCTCGTGGACGCAAAAGTCACCCAAGAGCGGGATATCAAAACGACGCTCGTGGCAGGCGAGATCCTGCTCACGCAAGATAACTTTGCCTCCCCGCCGAAGCGCCCACGCTTCCAGGATTGGTCCCCCTTCCCCCCTGTGGCCAAGGATGTCTCCGTGGTGGTGGACGCAGCACTCTCCGCCGCCGAAGTGCTGGACAAAGTGCGTGGAGCCGCCGTGAAAGCCGCCGGCAAGGAATTTGCCGTAGAAAACATCACCTGTTTTGACGTCTATGCAGGCACCGGGCTCCCGGAAGGCAAAAAAAGTCTGGCATTCTCCATCACCTTCCGCGCCCCCGATAAAACGCTGACGGATGATGCAGCCAACAAAGCCTTTGAGCAAATTCTCTCTTCCTTGGAGAAGGGCGCTAAATACCAAGTACGCCGTTAATCGGTATATTTTACGCGAAAACCTGATTGAATTTCCGTGAAATTTCAGGATTAACTTACGTTGCAACCAACACAACCACACGACACATGAGTAAAACAAGTTTTCGCGGCCCAGCACAGATTGCCGCGACAATGTTTCTGCTTTCAGCCGGAACACAACTTTTGCCCGCCGAGCCGCTTGCCGAAGAGCCTGCGCCCACGACACAGGGCACCGGAGTGCTAACGAGCCATCCTGGGGTAAGCAGCAACTGCGCGGTGATCGGCACATGGCTTGAAAATGATTTTCAATGGAGCGACAAATACTACACGAACGCTATTAAAATCGCCTACACTACACCGGAAGTTTTTCAAAATGGTCTGCCCGGGTTTATGAAGAAC
>JAITXH010000092.1 GCA_031284845.1 Puniceicoccales bacterium
GCGCGTCCGTGTTCGTTGCCGCTCGTCGGCAGGGTGTCGTAGTATTTGGTCGAGGCGAGCTTTACGGTTTTCATGGTCGTCTCGGCAGAGGTGCCGCCGATGACGAAGGCGAGGTGATACGGGGGACAGGCGGCAGTGCCGAGTGTCTTCATTTTCTCGATGAGGAATTTCTCAAGGCTCTTTGGGTTGAGCAGTGCCTTGGTTTCCTGAAAGAGGTAGTTTTTATTTGCCGAGCCGCCGCCTTTGGCGACGAAGAGGAAGCTGTATTCAGCGCCGGGCGTGGCATAGAGATCTATCTGTGCGGGGAGGTTGGTGCCGGTATTCACCTCTTTATACGTGTCGAGGGGCGCGGTTTGCGAGTAGCGCAGGCTGTTTTGGGTGTAGGCCTGATAGACGCCCAGCGAAAGAGCTTCGGCGTCGTTGGCACCTGTCCACACCTGCTGGCCTTTTTTGCCGACGATGGTGGCGGTGCCGGTGTCCTGGCAAAAGGGAAGCACGCCGCAGGCGGCGACTTCGGCGTTGCGCAACATGGCGTGGGCGACGGCGCGGTCATTGGCGCTGGACGCCGGGTCGTCGAGGATGGCGGCGACTTGGGCGAGGTGAGCCGGGCGCAAAAAGAATGCGATGTCGTGAAATGCCTGATTGGCAAGAAGCGCCAATCCTTCGGGGGCGATTTTGAGGACAGGTTTCCCGTCAAATTCACCCGTCGAGACATGCTCGCGTGTGATGAGCCGGTATTCGGTCGTTGTGTCTTTCCCAAGGGGAAAGGTGTCTTGATAAAAAAAAGGTGGCGTGGCCATGCGCGCCAAAAGTGGCGGTGGCGGCACCAAGGGCAATTTTAAAGAGAAAAGGAAAAGATTGGACAATTCCGGGCGGATTCCCGTGAAGTGTCCCGGCTAATGGATGACAATTCTGCTCATTTCCAACTTCTTGCCTGCGCTGGCGGTGCGCGTCGCGGGCGTTTGCGCACACGCCACGGTGTCATTGAGACGCCGGTCTTCATGCCTGTGGGCACGCAGGGGACCGTCAAGGCGCTGACGCCTGCACAGGTGGCCGAAACGGGGGCGCAAATCATACTGGGGAATACCTACCACCTGAATCTCCGTCCCGGTCCCGATGTGGTGCAGCGTCTCGGCGGCTTACACAAATTCATGAATTGGGAACGCCCGATTCTTACGGACTCCGGCGGTTTCCAGGTCTTTTCCCTCGCGAAGCTCCGCCGTATGGACGACTCCGGAATCACCTTTCAGTCGCATCTTGACGGCGCTACGGTGCGCCTCGATCCGCGCATCTGTTTCGACATACAGAACGCGCTCGGTTCAGACATCGCGATGGTGCTCGACGAGTGTCCGCCGTGGCACAGCAGTGCCGAAGATTGTGCCGCTGCTGTGCGGCGCACGGTGCGCTGGGCTGGCCAGTTTTACGGTTGTGCGCATGAGGCTGGTTTCCTTGCGTCGGGGCACCACGTCTTCGGGATCGTGCAAGGCTCCATTTACGAAGACCTCCGGCGCGAATGTGCGCAGGCGCTGGCGGCGCTGGATTTTTCCGGTTATGCCATAGGCGGTGTGAGCGTGGGCGAGCCGGAGCCTGAAATGCTTGCCCAGGTGGCCGCCACGACGCCGCACTTGCCCGTTTACAAGCCGCGCTATGTGATGGGGACGGGCACGCCGCCGCAATTATTGAGGATGATTGCGCTGGGGGCGGACATGTTTGATTGCGTGATGCCTACGCGTCTGGCGCGGCACGGCTCCTTTTTCACGCCGGATGGCCTGTGCAATATCCGCAACGAGCGTTTCCGGCTCGATGAGGCTCCTCTGGTGGAGGGCGCGGATAACTACACTTGCCGGCACTTCTCCCGTGCCTATGTGCGCCATTTGTGCCAGGCGCAGGAGATACTGGCCTCGACCTTGCTCTCGATACACAACATCCACTTTTTCCAGGATCTGATGGCGCAGGCCCGCGCACATATCGAGGCGGGGGATTTCTCTGCGTGGGCGGCGGCGTGGATGGCACGCTACGAAGCGGGCGAGGGCAAGGGTGAGAGTGAAGGCTGAATCTTACGGCCCGATGATCACGCGGTAGTAGCCCGGGCGCAGGCGGGCGGCCAATCCGGAGGCGGTGATATATTTCCGCATGGCGGCGTCCACCGCCGCATTGCCGGAGCCGAACTTGTCTTCCGTCCAGGGCAACGGCACGGGTGCGCTCACCGCGCCTTGCCTGTCCACCCAATAGGAAAAGGCGGCAGGGCGCCATTTCTCGCCTGCGGTGTCCACCGTCAGGCCGAGCCGTATCGGCTCTTCCAAGACGAGTTCGCTGTCTTCCAGGCGTTCAATCCGCATGAATGCCTGCCGTGGTGGCGGGGCGGCTAATCCGGGTTGGGCCTGAAGACCAAGTGTCGCGGCGACTCCCCAGTGGCTCAACGAGAGAAGGGATTCCAGAGGCGGGCTGGGTTCCGGTGCATTGGTTGGCAATGCGAGTGCTGTGCCCGGGCGGGCGCCCATTTGCGGGGTGAATTCGCGGGGGGGCATTCCTATTAATTCGGAGGCTTGCGCGTCTTCCGAGGTATCCCACACGCTGTATCCATAATTCAATGACGTGGGCATGTAGAGCGGTTCGGTGTCCAGCAGCGACCATTCGCGTTGCAGCTCGGCGGACCATCCGGCGCGGGTGAACACCACGCCGTCTGGTGTAGATTTAGTCTGCACGGTGATGACTGGCTGGAAGAGCGCGAGCAGGATGGCGTGCGCGATCACGGCACACGCCAGCGCCACCCGCAGCAAGGGGGAGAGCGCGTCGTGGAAGAATCGGTATGTGCGCAGTCCGGTGAACATTGGCGTAGATGCTTTCAGGTTTCGTGCGCAGGAGCAAGCGCTTCAAACAAATTGAGAATTAGAGTTGTCCGGCCCATTCATTGAAAAAAACAGCTTGCGGCGCTGTTGTGAGAAATGGATTCCGGGGGCAGCGGAGGTTAATTCGTGGGCGGGTTGTCCTGGCGGATGCCGCTGTTTTGTTTGGGTGTGCCGGTTTTGCCTTCCGGAGCGATATGCGCATTCGTGATTTTGAAAGTGTAGGCGTATTTGCAAGGCGCGTCATCGGGGCCAAACGCGGGAGTCTTTATCTTGAGTGCCGCGCCGTCCCGCGTGTAGCTCAGCTCGCCGGGTGAGCCAAGAAGTGTCACCGTCGCGCTGTCACCGGCGTCCACATCGCGCAGTATCAGTTGCGCTTCGGGCCAACCGGCGCAAATGGCGTAGAGGGTGCTCCCTTTTTGCGTGTAGAAGACCTGTTTCACGGCATTGCCGCCTTTTGGTTTTTGGCCGACGGTATCGAGGAGATTGTATTTTGCTTTGTAGTGGCTGTATTGCTGTTTGGGGCGTTTCCCCTCAGTCCACTGGCAAGGGCGTCCGGCGGGGCGTGTGCCGTAGATGGCCTCGCCGTTCACGTCCAGCCATGCGCCGATGTCGAGCAGGCGCTCTTCCATGATGGGGGGAATGGTGCCGTCTGCAGCCGGGCCGATGTTGAGGAGGAGATTGCCGCCCCGGCTGACGAGATCGGCGAGCACGAGGACGAGTTCCCGCGATGTTTTGTAATCGCCGATGCGTTCGGCGCGGTTCAGGCCGAAAGAGTAAGCGATGCCCCGGTTTTCCTCCCAGGCGTGCGCGCCGTCTTGCAGCCCGGCGCCGTATTCCGTCGTGTAGTAGCCGCCGTGCCGGTGGCGTGTTTCTTTGCCCCAACGGTCATTGACGACGACATCTTCTTTTGAGGGCGATTCGTTATAGAGCCATGCGAGCAGTTCTTCGCTCTTCCAGTCTTTGGAGGGCATGTCCCACTCGCCATCGCCGAAGATGAGCGAGGGTTGGTAGCGCGTGACGACATCCTTGAATTGCGGGATGTAGTGTTCGTTCACAAAGCGCTTCCGGGCCTTCGGGTCTTTCCATAGCGGGTGAAACCACTCGTGGAGCGAGATGTAGAAGCCGAATTTCAAGCCCTGGGCACGGGTGGCTGCGGCAAGCTCGCCGAGGAGGTCGCGCTTGGGGCCGGTTTCGACGGCGTTCCAAGGGCGTCCGTAGGCGCTGGAGGCGTGTTCGCTGGGCCAGAGTGCGAAGCCGTCATGGTGCTTTGAGGTCGGCACGACGTATCGGGCACCGGCGCGTTTGAAAAGTGCGGCCCACTCTTTGGCGTCGAAGAGTTCAGCGGTGAAGCGGGGGGCAAAATCCATGTAACTGAAATTTTCGCCGTAGTTTTTTTTATGAAAGGCTGTGGCGGCGGCGTCTTTGCCGAGGCGGTTCCAATAGGATTCGGCGTAAGTGCCGCGCTTGGCCCAAGCGGGCACCGAGTATGGGCCCCAGTGGATGAATATGCCGAATTTGGCGTCCTGGAACCAGCCGGGCAGGGGGCGTTTGTCCAGAGAAGCCCAGTTGGCGTCGTAGGGTGCTGCGGCTTGCGCAACGGGCGCTAGGGGGATGATGACGGCGGAGATAATCGCGGAAAGAAGAGAAAGTGTGCGCATGTGTTTGTGAAAAAAGGTGCTCATTATGCGATGGCATCCGGAAGATCTTCTGCCGAGGCGATGCGGGCCATGATGTGCCGGGATGCTTCGATGAAGCGTTTAGGGTGTTGCGCTCCGGGGTCGAACTCCTCTGGAAATACGGGAGGGAGGAACACCACGGTCAGGCGTGCTCCGGGGCGCGGGAAGAAGCTGCCGCGCGGGAGCAGAGTGTGCGTGCCGAAGACGCGCACGGGGACTACCGGCACGCGCGTCTTGCAGGCGATCAGCCCTATGCCGGCTTGCGCTTCCTGCAATTGGCCATCTTGGCTGCGCGTCCCTTCCGGGAACATCAAAAGGCTCTGCCCGCCGCGCAATACGGCAAACACGCGCTTGAATGCTGCCACATCGGAGCCGCCGTCGCGGTCCACGGGAATCGTGTTACATGTCCGCAAAACATGGCCGAGTCCCGGATTTTTGAAGAGAGTCTTGCGGGCGAAAAAGTATATCTCTTTTTCGATTGAGCTGCCCACGAGCGGCGGGTCGAGAAAGCTTTGATGATTGCAGGCGATAATGCTTCCTCCTGCCGGCACGTTGTCCAGCCCGCTCACATCCACGCGTCCGAAGAGCGCCACAAACCATCGCGCTATGTTATACACGATGATGTAGGTGGGGTTGTCGGAGATTAACGCCATGAAAGGAGAGAATGGATTGCGAATTAGGAATTATGAATTGGTGACGGTTGGTTTTGCGGCCCGCAATTGCTCTAATAATACCGCGACCTTTTCCACGACCTCGTCCAAAGACAAATGCGTGCTGTCTATGCGCACTGCGCCGGGCGGGCATACGAGCGGGGCCGTGGCTCTGGAGGCGTCTATCTGGTCGCGCCGGGCGATGGAATCCACGCCGCCTTCCGCCACACGCCGGGCGGCTCGCGCCGCCGGGTCGGCTTCCAAAAAGAGACGCAAATCCGCGTCGGGCATAATCACCGAGCCGATGTCGCGCCCTTCCATGATCAGACCGTCAAAGCCATGTGCGCGTGCCAGTGCCGCCAGACTGCGCTGGTAATCGAATAAAAACCGCCGCACGGCGGGCAGGGCGGCAAAAGGGGACACAAGCGCGTTGATTTCCGGAGTGCGCAATTTGGCGTCTGCTGGCACGTCGCTGTTGATGGCCAGACGTGCGGTGCGGCCTTCGAGCACGGTGCCCAGTGGCACGGCTTGCAGGCGTGTTTCGACAGCGGCGGAATCTTCCGGAGAGACGCCGGCTTGCATGAGCGCCAACGTCACAGTGCGGTAATGCGACCCGGTATCCACATGCATTAAATTGAATCGCGCAGACAGTGCGCGGCTCGTGGAGGATTTGCCGGAGGCTGCGCCGCCATCCACGGCAACAGTGATGAAAGGAGAAATGCCCATTTTTCTGCTGCCAGAGAAACTGCAATCCAAGGCGGGGAACAAGCCCCTTTTTGTTCAGCCGTGTTGAAACGGCAGCGGCCCCTGGCTCGCGAAATGCACCTTGGTGCTGAAATCAGCCGACCTTTGCGCATTGCTCCGTTACTCCCGGAACAATCGTGGCTGCATCCTTATGAAGCGGGCAGGGCGGAGGCGTCCGGTTCATTGAAAAGCGCACTTTGTTCCGGAGGCACGTTCTTGCGTGCGGCAAGCTCATCGTCGCGTTGCAGGTGCCGGGGCGGTTTTGTGACACGCGAACTGAGCACATATTCCTGATCGCGGGCGATGCGATCCACCATGTCTTCGATCCGCTTGCGCAGCCAGCGCGGGGTGAATGTGTTGTTGCGGAAATCGTTTGGCCCGTAGCCATGCACGCGCCCGACTTGGTGGAGCTGGTCGTTTTGGCGGAATTCCGCTTCGCTTTCCTCGCCATAGACGGCATAGGCGATGCCGCCGTTTTTGCGAACGAGCGAAAAGACCGGGACATCGCTCGGCCCGTCGGCGATGTAGATCATGTTTTCAAAGGGCACCCGGCGGTCACTGTTCCGCACGACCGCGTTCACATCTATATCGGCGTTTCTGTTGGTGCCCTTGTTGATTTCAAAGATGAAGCGGGTCTTGATGGTGTTGTCCACCATGACGCCGATTTGGCTGATTTCGCCGGAGTCCGTCAGGGAAAATTCATCTTGGCGCAGGTAGCCAGGTGGCAGCGGTTGCTCGATAAATTCGCAGCCGAAGATGCCGTCCACGTGTTTGGCGATTTTGCTGCCGCGTATCATTTCAGCAAGACCGGTGCTGATGATGTAGTGCTCAAGGGCGATATCGAGTTTCTGCTTTGCTCCGGCATTGAGGGCGAAGGTCTTGAGTGTGTCAAAAAAGGCGGGCAGGCCGGGGCAAAGCTGGATTTCTGTGCCAAGCTCCCGGAGGCGCTGGTTGGAGAGTCCTTTGAGCGGGCCGTTTTTAACATAGCTGAGAAGGTGGTTCAGATAGACGGTGTCCTTGGAGACGTGGATGCCCTTTTGCGCATAAATTTCGGGGAGCCTGTTCACCTCCTTCCAAAAGGAGTTCTCGTCTATGCCATAGGCCTTGAAAAGGGGGGCCTGCATGTAGCCGGGGATGATAGTCTTATCGAAATCCCAGATGCAGGCGAGGATGTGGCGTGAACGAAGCTGGGTTTCCGTAGTGTGCATAGTTGTGTGGAAAAGAGGCCAGCATGGGGTTTCGCCGCTTACTCTCCAACAAGAAAAAATCCACCAGCGCCGCCATTTCTGGTTTCTCATTTCAAGCTTCTCCTTCCATAGTCCACGGTCATGTCCACCGCTTCCCAGTCATCCGCATCCAAGCCAATCGAAGAGACAGGCCCCGACTTCGTCCACCTTCATGTCCACACCGACTATAGCCTCCTCGACGGATGCAGCCGCATTGACAGACTCATGGACCGCGCCATCGCCCTCGGACAAAAGGCGATCGCCATCACAGACCACGGTAACTTGTTTGGGGCATTCGACTTCTGGAACACTGCAAAGGGCATCCTCAAAGACAAACACATCGTGCTGAAATCTCTTCTCGGTTGCGAAATCTACCTCGTCTATGACTACGCCAACACCGAACGCCCCGAACGCGCCAAGGAACGTCGCTTCCACATGGGCCTCCTTGCAAAAAATTTCAAAGGCTACCAAAACCTTGTCAAACTCGTCTCCGATGCCCACGTCCACGGCACCTTTTACGGTAAACAGCGCACCGACCTCGCCCACCTCGCTGCCCACGCCGAAGGCCTCATCGGATTCTCCGGCTGCATGCAAGGCGTCATCCCCCAGGCCCTCCTCAACGACGATTGGGATCGAGCCCAGTCCGCCCTCGCCCGCTTCCTCGACATCTTCGGACGCGAAAATTTTTTCATCGAGTTGATGGATCACGGCCTCACTGAACAAGTCGGCCTCAACCCGAAACTTCTCCAACTCGCTGAAAAAAACAACCTCCGCGTCGTTTGCACCAACGACGTCCACTATGTTGACGCCGGACATGTCGCTGCGCACGATGCCCTCCTGTGCATCCAGACTGGTGCCAAGGTCAAAGACGAGAAACGGCTGCGTTACTCCTCCCAGCAGTTTTACCTCAAATCCGGTGCCGAGATGGCCCGCATCTTCGGCGAACGCCCCGAACTCCTCAGCAATACAAACCTCGTCGCCGAGATGTGCGATGTCTCCTTCAAAACAGGAGGCAATAACTACCCCGTTTACCACCTCGACACCACCATCACCGTCCATCCCACCCCGAAGATAGACGTAATCCTCGACGCTTACGCCGCCCTCAAAAACAGCCTCCTCGTCGCCCAAAACAAACCCGCCGACTTCGTCATCTCAGAAGAGCAACGCGCCACCATGCGCACCAACGGCACCTACCTCCTCGAGCTTTGCAAAAAAGGCCTCCTCGCCCGCTACGGCGTGGACTACAACGACCCCGTGGCATGGGCTGACGACACCTCCCGCGGCCCGGGAACCGCCAGCCCCGCCGAACTCTGCAAGCGCATAGACTACGAACTCTCCGTCATCGCCGGCACCGGCTTTATAGACTACTTTCTCATCGTATGGGATTTCATTGACTGGGCGCGCCGCCA
>JAITXH010000093.1 GCA_031284845.1 Puniceicoccales bacterium
GCCTTGAACATGGCGTCGAGGCCGCGCTGGATGTTTTCCCAGAGCGAGTAGCCCCAGGGCTTGATGACCATGCAGCCGCGCACGGGGCTGTTTTCGGCGAGGTCAGCGGCTTTGATGACTTGCTGATACCACTCAGGATAATCTTCGGCGCGAGTGGGCGTGATGGCGGTTTTGACGGGTTTGCTACTCATATCGTTTTTGCGGAAAAAAAGGCACTCTCCATGAGGAATGCTACCAAAATGGCAAGGAATCATGGCAGGCAAGTAGGAAAGCCCCCTTTCCGTCGCTTCGGTGCTTTGAAGTGCTTTTTTTATTATTCCCCGTTTTTCCGCGTTGCCAAGCGCTCCCTCCCTCCGCAAACACGGGTGCCTTTCTTCACACAAGAATTTCAATATGGCTCAAGAACTCACCGGCAATCTGCTCGTCGCTCAAAGCGGCGGCCCCTCTCCCGTCATCAACGCCAGTCTGGCGGGCGTCATTACCGAGGCGCTTCAATACGAAGACAACATCGCGGAAATCTACGGAGGTCTCAACGGCATCCAGGGTATCCTCAACGAACAAATCATTGATTTGGCCGCTGAGTCCCAGCAGACCGTCCGCGCACTGAGTCAAACGCCCGGTGCTGTCCTGGGGACCTGCCGCTACAAAGTCAAAAAGCAGCAGGATTTTGATCGCGTCTTGGATGTGTTCGCTGCGCATGACATCCGCTATTTCCTCTACATCGGCGGAAATGACTCGCAGGACACCGCTGCGAAAATCAACGCTCTCGCCATTGAGCGCGGCTATGCGTTGCGCGTCATAGGCGTCCCCAAAACCATTGATAATGACCTGTCCGTCACCGACCATTGTCCGGGCTACGGCAGTGTCATCAAATACGTCGCCGCCACTGTGCGCGAAATCGCCCTCGATAACACGGCGATGGGGCAGCATGACTTCGTCTCCATTCTCGAAGTCATGGGGCGCGATACGGGCTGGATCGCCGCCGGGTCTGTCCTCGCCAAGCGCCGCACTGCGCTGCTTGAGGACGCGCCGCACATCGTCCTCCTTCCCGAAGAGCGCTTCAATCAACAGGCATTTGTGGACGCGGTGCAAAACGTCCTGCGCAAACAGAAGTTCTGTTTTGTCGTCGCCTCCGAAGGGCTGCTTGACCCTGACGGTAATTTCCTCGGTGCGGATGCAACCCGGCTCGATCCCTTTGGGCATCCCGTGCTCGGCGGAGTCGGTGAATACTTGCGCACGCTCGTCGAACAAAACCTTTCCGGCGTGAAGGCCCGTGCCGCCAAGCTCGGCATCGCACAACGCGCCGCTGCGCACTGTGCCTCTTTGACCGATGTGCAGGAAGCCTTCCTCGTGGGCAAAGCTGCGGTGCAAGCCGCCGTCGCTGGAGAGACAGGCAAGATGGTCGTCCTCATCCGCGAAGACAAAGATGGCAACCGGGATGTTTATTCCGTGCAGACTGGCCTTGCTCCGCTCGAGAGTGTGGCCAACAGCGTAAAACATTTCCCTGCGGCTTGGATTGGCGAAGACAAGATGTCCATCGGCTACCAGTTTGGCAAATATGCACAACCGCTTATCGAAGGCGAATCCACGCCTCCCTACGATGCTGGTTTGCCAAAGTATGCGCAGATCAATGGCGAACGAGTGGAACGTAAGCTCGAAACCTACGACACCAGCAAATAAGGGACAAGGGGCATGAATCGGGGAATATGAAACCGATGATGGAGTCTCGGCGGTATAAGGGCATACCGGGAAAGATATCGGCCTTATTTTTTATTTCCTGCTGTTCGCTATTCACCTTCTGTGCCGCGCCGTTGGCTCTTATGGCCGCCGGCGATGGCGAAGAAGGGAAGGCTGCACAGCCGTCTGAGACGAAAAAGTCCGGCGGCATCAGCAGTGGTGAGGATGTGAAATTGACGGGCGATAAAATCCGCAGCACTGCCGACGGCATGATTATCGAGCCGGGCACGATTGCCTTCGGCGATGTCCTCATCGAGTCGGAGGCGATTCATTATGTCACGCAGACCCAAGTCGCCCGGACTCTGGGCGAGGCGAAAGTGAGCGTCGCAAACACCTCGCGTGCTTTTCGCGCTCTGGTCGAAGGCGGCAAGATCACCCGCAGCGGCGATGCCACTGTCATAGACACGCAACAATTCCGCATGGGCACTCCGCCGGGCTATATCAAGGGCGATGTCCTCAATGCCAGCTTTGTTGAAGATTCCGCGTCTGCACCTGCTACAGAAGGCGCCAAGGCGGGTGCAGCTTCGACGACCTCCACGGCGACGATGGACAACGCCACCGTTTACTATCAGGAGCCAGATTTCTTTTCCATCTCCATAAAGGCTTCGCAGATTTTATACTCCGTCACCAAGCCCAAGACGGAAGCGCCATCCGGAGCCGAAGACGAAGACGAAGAGGATAAAGCCGATGAAGTCGTCCGCACCATTCAGATAAAAGACGCTGTAGTCCGTGTCTCCAAGCTGCCTGTGTTTTACTTCCCGACGCTTACTCTTCACGATCTGGAAAACCCACCCATCCGTCCGGTTATCCGCATGGGTGAAAAGAGGCATTTCGGTTTTTTCCTGCGCACCACTACCTACTACACCGGCTTTAAGAAAGAGCTTGGGCTGGAGCCAGGAATGCTCTTCGATGTCTATACCAAGGCGGGTGTCCTCGTCGGCCCTGCGCTCGACTACAAGATAAACTCTGCCGACCCCGCCTATTTCCTCAAAGGCTCCCTGCAAGGGGCCTGGATAAACGATTCCAGCGAGCGCGGGATAGACAATTACGACAACCCCATAGACAAGCAGCGCGGTTTCTTCAGGTGGGAGCATAAACAACGCCTTCCCGGGCCATTTGAAATTTCCGCCTCGCTCAACTACTGGAGCGATACCAGCGTCCTGCGCGATTTCCGCCCAGCCGATTTTCACGACAACCAGCGCCCTGATAACTTCATCGAGATTGTCCATCCCGATCCCTATTTTTACGCCAGTGCTTTCACGCGTTTTCGTGCCAACGATTTTCAAAATGTCCCGCAACGGCTCCCGGAAATCCGTTTCGATCTCAACCCCGTTGAAATCGCAAGCACCGGCATTTATCAGCGCTTCAACGCTGCCTTTGCCTATCTCTACGAGCGCTCTTCACCTGAGTTGACGCTTCCCGGCGGGGATGTCTCTATAGACAGCCCGAGGCTGGATCTTTACTACGGCGTCACGCGCCCTTTTAAAATTGCAGACTGGTTTACATTCACTCCTGTCGCCGGTGTCCGTTCCACGACTTATCTCGACCCCGCCTCCAAGGATATCCCTTATTTTCGTCTTCTCCCGCAATTCGGCTTCGACATGCACCTCCTCGCCCAAGGCGTTTGGGATTGTGAGAGCGCCATTTGGGATATCCACGGACTGCGCCACCAACTGCGCCCCATTGTGCAATACCGCTGGATTCCCGCTGCCGACAGAGGTGGCAGGTATATTCCCGCCATTGACCGCTACGATCTCCTGCCTTACCCGCCGCCCATAGACCTTTCCCAAAAACGCTATGCCGACGACCTCTGGGAGCAACAAGTGCTTCGTATCGGCGTCGAAAACACACTTCAAACCCGCGATCCGGAATACGGTTCACGCGATTTGCTCTGGCTAAATATTTATCACGACTTCCGCGACACCGCACGTCCTGGTTTCCGCACGCGCTCCGACATTTTCACCACGCTGGGTATCGCGCCTGCGTCTTGGTTGAATCTGGAGGTCTATAACCGGTTTGATACCTACGAGCGGCATTCCAATGAAATCTCCTCGGTGATCACTGTCCACGATGGTGATCGTTGGAACGCCTGGTTTGGTGTGCAACTCATTACCGACATCGCCAATGTCAGGCAGTTCAGTTGGGGTTTTGATTACCAACTCAGCACTAACTACACGCTGGCCGCGCGCTGGCGCTTCGACAGTAACGAGGGCATGCTCACCGAGCAGCATTACAGTGTTTTTCAGCGGCTTGGGCACACTTGGGTTATCGAGTATTATTTGAGCCACCGCAAAGATGCCCGGCAGGACCGCGGCTTTACCTTTGGTGCCAGCTTGCGGCTGAACACGTATTGAGTTCAACGGGTTCTGGCGCATGCGCGGCACGTATGCCCACGCTTCCCTATACATTCCGAACCTCATCCTACCCGGGAGGAGAGTTTTAGGTTTAATTCCTCCCGCTTTTGGATTTTAAGCATGCGCCATGAAAACTTCTGTTGATCGGAGTATCGGGGCATTCGCCATTTTCGCCGCATTTGCGCTGTCTCTGTTTGCCGGTTTTGTCGTGCTAAAGTGTCACCCGGTTTTTCTGGATGCTATTGGAGCTGCCGTAATCACGGGAGACCGGCACATCGTGCTGTTGCCGGGCGTTTCTAATTTTGTATTCCGGCACTTCAGGGAAATACTCTGGGGCTGGCTTTTCGCCTCGCTCGCTCTCGCTTTTGGCGGCTGGTATCAAGCGCGTATTGAAGATGTGACGACCCGCCTCGGGCGGCAGGTTCTTTTCTCCCTTGCTTCGGCGACGATTACGGTGACCTTTCTCACCCTTTACCTCTTTGCCGCCGCCTACGCCGTGTTGCAGCGCTGAACTGCATCTTCCATAAGAAACCGCACGACAATGCAATAAACACACCGGCTCACACAGAAAATTCTGGAGCGGACAAAAAAACGAAATTTGCCACATGACGCGTCACTTTGCTCTTCCCTTGTTTGCCCTTGTGGATCGCCACAAGATTGACCCTGATACTTCAGACTTACTCGGTCTGTCGCAACAAATCGGACACTATCTCCTGCACAATTTTTCCATTGAGCACGGCGGTGTATCTATCGAAGGGGTACATGGTGCAGGAGGCACTGTGGATCTCTACTTAGTCATCACCGAAGTGAGCCAGGAAAGCTGGCCCGCGCTGTTCGCATTGGCGGATGTCCAGAAGACACGCCTTCTCCTGTGCGAATTTCCTGACGATGGCACGGGACGCTTTGTCCTGACCCCGCTGGAAAGCGCGGAGTAAGCTCCTGCCATTCGGGGCGATGGAGAGCGCAACTTTTTCCCCAGAAGTCTGTCTTCTTGTCCGTTATGGCTCTGCGATTATTCTCTCTCGTCTTTTTTTTACTCTGTCCGGTGCTTGCCAGCGCGACCGGATTTAAACTGGCTCACGCTTTCGGCGGCGGCATGGTGCTCCAGCGTGAACACCCTATCCCTGTATGGGGCGAGGCCGAAACCGGGACTCTGGTCACGGTCTCCTTCGCCGGGCAAAAAAAGACCGCCGAAGCGGATACAAAAGGAGAATGGAAACTCACCCTTGATCCCCTTCCTGCATCTTCCGAGGGCCGCACCTTTGTTGTTTCAGGCGGCGACGAAGTCCTGGAGTTAAAAGATGTGCTCGTCGGTGAAGTCTGGGTTTGCTCCGGCCAGTCCAATATGGAGATGGGCATACGCAAAGTAGAAAAGGGCCGGGAGGAAATCAGCAAAGGCAACTATCCGCTCATCCGCCTGCGCTATTTACGGAGATTTACAGCCGACACCCGGCAGACACAGATCCGGGGGAGCGAATGGACAGCCTGCTCGCCGGAGAGCCTCCAGCGCGGTCCGTGGGGCGGTTTCACGGCAGTGGGCTTTTATTTTGGATTGGCGCTGCACAATGAGTTAAAAGTTCCCGTCGGCATAATCCAGTCCGCTTGGGGTGGCACGCGCATTGAACCATGGACTGCGACTGAAGCTTTTCTGAAGGTGCGTGGGCTGGAAAAATACGCCGAGCAGGCAAAAAGGGCGTCCAAAGCAGGAAAGCCTTCCGCGCTCTATAATGCGATGATCCACCCCCTCATTCCGTATGCCATCCGGGGTGCCATTTGGTATCAGGGCGAGGCGAATATGGGCGATACTGACTACACGGAAAAAATGCACGCCCTCGTCCAGGGCTGGCGCACCGCGTGGGGGCAGGGCGACTTTCCGTTTTATTACGTCCAGCTCGCCCCATTCATTTACAAGAAGAACCCGGAAACACTGGCTGAGCTTTGGGAACAGCAGACTGCCGCGCTTGCCATCCCTAATACCGGCATGGCCATCATCAATGATATCGGCAATATTCGCGACATCCATCCGGCCAACAAACACGACGTCGGCGCCCGGTTGGCCCGCCTCGCCTTGTCTCGCACCTACGGCGTAAAGTTCACCGATGATTCCGGCCCGATTTTCAAAACAGCCCGTGTTGACGGCGGAAAAGTCATCGTCGAATTCAATTATGCGGCAAGCGGACTGGCTTCGCGCGATGGCAATCCATTGACACATTTTAAAGTCGCCGGCGCAGACGGCGTCTTCCACGACGCGCAAGCTACCATCGTCGGGAACACGGTCGAAGTCCTCAGCCCGGAAGTGTCCGATGCGCGGCAAGTGCGTTTCGCCTGGCGCGAAGACGCCGGGCCGAATCTAGTGAATGGCGAGAAGCTGCCCGCTTCCGCATTCCGCTGGACGGCCCCTGTGCCTGAACCTGTCGCTCTGCCGCCGTCTGCGCCAACCGAAACCAAATAAAAATACGAAGGAGTGTAACTTGAACGTTCTATTACTAAATGGGAGCCCCCGCAAATCCGGATGCACTTACACTGCATTGAGCGAGGTGGGGAAGGCGCTAAATGAGAGTGGAGTCAGCACCACCTTTTTTCACATCGGGACTGACCCAGTCCGCGGTTGCATCGCCTGCCGGGGTTGCAAGAAGACCGGATACTGTGCCTTCGATGATGATGGTGCCAATGCCTGCATTGACTCGATAAAGCAGGCCGATGGCGTCGTTATCGGCACGCCTGTCTATTATGCGTCTGCCAATGGTGCGTTGTGTGCCTTGCTGGACAGAGTGTTTTTTTCAGCCGGGGGGAGCTTTCGTGGCAAACCAGCAGCCGCAATCGCGAGCTGCCGCCGCGGTGGTGCCGGCTCGGCCTTTGACCGGTTGAATAAATATTTTACGATTTCGGAGATGCCTCTGGTCTCTTCGCAATATTGGAATGCCGTTCATGGCAATACTCCCGAGGAAGTGGGGCAGGATTTGGAAGGATTGCAAATTATGCGCACACTGGGGCGCAATATGGCATGGCTCTTGTCCGGGATAAAGAACGCTGCCCCTCTGCCGGAGCGCGAACCCCGCGTCGCGACCAACTTCATCCGCACACTCGTTCCTCCGGCTTAGCCGAGCCGTTGAAGCAGTTCCTCGGCGCTTGGCGCGACCTGTAATTCGCTGACCATTGCAGACGGAAGAAAATCGCTGCTTCCCATGCTATTAAGAAAGTGAAGAAGCGGCGCGTAAAAACCATTTGTATTGAGTAGCCCGACGGGCTTGTGGTGCAACGCCAACTGCCGCCACGCGAGTATTTCCGCCAGTTCTTCCAATGTGCCGATGCCTCCGGGCAGGGCGACGAAGGCGTCGGCAAGCGTAGCCATGCGGTGTTTGCGTTCGTGCATGGTGTTCACAACTTCGAGCCGGGTGAGTCCGGGGTGGGCTAGTTCAAGCCCTTCCATGAACTGTGGTATGATGCCGATGACCCGCCCGCCTGCGGCGAGCGCGGCCTCTGCCAGCGTCCCCATCAATCCGGCCCGGCCTCCGCCGTAAACGATATCAATGCCCTTGCGAGCGCAGATGCTGCCAAGCTCGCCTGCCGCTGCCGCAAAAGCAGGGTCACTCCCGAGACGGGAACCGCAATAGACGCAAAGGGTATGCATGAGAAAAACGTTCAAGGAGGAGGAAACACCGTAAAGGGCGATTCAAAAATGCTTGCTCGCGAAAAATCGAAACGATGAGGCGCGCTGGGAACGCTGCATTTTCAGCAATATTTTATTTCTTCGATTCTGGCACAAAAGATGCTTTTCTG
>JAITXH010000100.1 GCA_031284845.1 Puniceicoccales bacterium
AGGATTTCCCCGGCGACGAAGGCGGCGCGACGGGCCACAGGATTACGCAAAAGAGCGCGGACGGTGAGGGGGCGCGACGAACACGACGATGCGGATAACGCGGGCGGCGGGGGGGACGCAAGCGGCACGGCAGTGGTGGAAATGGGAGTTCCGCCGGGGAGCGAAACAGGAGCTGCGGGAGCCGGAGGATGGGCACCCGACGCACGGAGCTTGGCGAGTCTGGCACGGCGCATTTTGGCGGCGTTGACTTTGTTGAAAATCAAAAATGCGACGAGATAAAGCGCGGCACTGAGAAACCCGATGGTTGCCAACTCGCGCACATGGGGGACGAGGTCTTCAAGAAGTGTGGTTTGCGCAAGAAGAAGCATGTCGGATGGGCGCGGCGTCAGTGAATGAGAGCGGGCGGGCGGGTTGGTTAGTGCCGGGGAGCGTTGGTGGCGTTGATGCGGGGACGGCGTGGTGCGGGAGAAGCCGATAGCGTGTCAGTCGGCGATGGCTTCTTCGCCGGCAGGTGCGCCGCCGATGCTCAGGCGCATCCGGGTGTCGGCTTTCAGGTTTTCGATGCGGTGGACATCGGCAACGCCGAGACGCCCGAGACGCAGGGCGTCGGCGATGGCGAGCGGGACTTGCACTTCGGCTTCGACGACGAGGGCGCGCATCTTTTGCACTCTGGCGCGGTTCTCCTGCTCGACGGCTACGGCGGCGGAACGACGGATTTCAGCCTGCGCCTGCGCCATGTTTTTGTCCGCCTCGGCTTGCGCGGCTTGTAAGTGGGCACCGACGTTTTGGCCGACTTCTACGTCGGCGATGTCTATGGAAATGATGTCGAAAGCGGTGCCGCCGTCGAGTCCGCGGGCGAGCACGGTCTTCGAGATGCTCTCCGGGTTTTCGAGGATGGCCTTGTAGCTCTCGGCTCCGCCGATGGTGGAGACGATGCCTTCGCCGACGCGGGCGATGATGGTTTCCTCTTGCGCGCCGCGGATGAAGCGGTCGAGCGAGGTGCGAACGGTGACGCGGGTCTTCACTTTGACTTGGATGCCGTCCTTGGCGACACCGTCAATTGTGCTGCGTCCGCTCTTGGGGTCGGGGCAATCTATCACGCAGGGGTTCACGGCGGCGTGGACGGCGTCGAGCACGGATTTGTTCGTGCCGCGGGTGGAGAGGTCTATCGCGCAGGCGCGCTCCCAG
This sequence comes from Puniceicoccales bacterium, assembly GCA_031284845.1. Classification (GTDB taxonomy): domain Bacteria; phylum Verrucomicrobiota; class Verrucomicrobiia; order Opitutales; family UBA953; genus CALNBE01. Next base: position 1,189 of record JAITXH010000100.1, read on the forward strand.
AGAAGAGTGATGCCGGCTTTCTCGGCGGCAATCAGCGCTTTGACGGTGTGGACGATGTTGCCGCCGGCGAGGTGGTGGCCTTCCAGCTCGTCCACGCTGATTTGCAACCCGGCCTTAAGCGCGGTGATGCGGGCACTCACGACGAGGTCGGCGGGAACCCGGCGGAGCGTCATGCCGAGGAGTTGCCAGAAGCTGACGTGGGCTTTCGCGGCCAACGCCCGGATCCATGTCCCGGAAAAGCTGAAGAAGAAAATCAGCAGGAGGATGGCGATAACCGCCAGCACCACCCAGAGGATGATTTTCCAGTCAAATGAGGAAGTCGGGATTCCGGCGTTCGCCGAAAGTGCAGCAAGAAGAATTTGTGTCATGGTATATGGATATAAGAGGCGGGGAGAGGAACAAACGGTTCTGCGCGGGAAGTGCAATGCCGCAAATCGCCGCAAATCGTGAAGATCGGAAGTTGCAAGGAAATTTGAACGAGGGGGGGGTGGAGTTGGGGTTTGAGAGTTTCGCCTTTTCCAACGGGAGGTTTTGGCGTTTCCTCCGCCGCTCTCATTCATGCAACTCAAGATCGCTATCCTCCCCGGAGACTACATCGGCCCGGAAGTCATGGACGCCGCACTGCCCGTCCTCGAAGCTGCCCTTAAACGCAGCGGACATTCACTCGCGCATTCCACGCATCCGGTGGGCGGGGCGGGAATTGACGCCGCAGGAAAGGCGTTGCCCGATGCGACGCTCAAGGCTTGCCAGGAGGCCGATGCGATTCTTTTCGGAAGCGTCGGCGGCCCCAAGTGGGAAAAGCTGCCGCCCGCCGAACAGCCCGAGCGCGCCGCACTTTTGCCGTTGCGGAAGCATTTTCAGTTGTTCGCAAACATCCGCCCGGGGCTTCTGCCGAAGGCGCTTCTGGGGGCGTCGCCTATCCGCCCGGAACGCATCCCTGAGGGGATTGACCTTGTGTGTATTCGCGAGCTTACCGGCGGACTTTATTTCGGCGCGAAGCGGACCACGACTCTCGAAGGCGGCGATGTCGAGGCCGTGGACACGATGGTTTACCGGAAGAGCGAAATCGAGCGCATCACGGATGTCGCCATCGCCACGGCACGCGCCCGGAAGAAGCAGCTCCTCAGCGTGGACAAAGCGAACGTGCTCGAGTGTTCTGTGCTTTGGCGCAAGACTGTTACCGAGCGGGTCGCTGCCACCGCGCCGGACCTCACCCTCTCGCACATGTACGTGGACAACGCCGCCATGCAGCTTGTGCGCTCGCCGGCGTCCTTCGATGTGCTTCTGACGGAAAATATGTTCGGCGACATTCTCTCCGACGAGATGTCGGTGGTCTGTGGTTCGCTGGGTATGTTGTCTTCTGCGAGTATTGGTACCGGGAAAAACCGCCACGGATTTTCCTTCGGGCTTTACGAACCCGCCGGTGGCAGCGCCCCCGACATCGCCGGAAAAAATCTCGCCAATCCGTGTGCGCAGATTCTTAGCGCGGCACTCATGCTCCGGCACAGTTTCGGGTTGCACGCCGAGGCCGACGCCATTGACGCTGCCGTGCGCAAGACCATCGCGGATGGTCTCCGGACTGCGGACATCGCTTTCGGCGCGCCTTCTGTGGGGACGCGGGAGATGGCGGCGGCGGTGCTTGCCAGGCTGTAGTTTTTCTGTTGAGGGTGTTTCCCTCATGAGCAAATCAACGACGCGACGGCTCCTGCCGAAGGATTTCGGGTGCCTCTTTCATTCGGATCCGGAGCAGGCGAAGCGTCGCGGGGCGGCGGTGCTCTCGAGTGTTTTCATGCGGGTTCCGCACTTCGAAAATCGAAAAACAGGAATGGTATTAATCATCGCGCTGGTGCTGACGTTTATTTGCCAAGCATACGGCAAACACTCAGCCGATGTTTTTATCGAAGCTGAAAGTTTTTCCGAAAAAGGCGGTTGGGTCGTTGACCCGCAGTTTTCCCACTTGATAGGCTCGCCTTACCTGATGGCGCATGGCCTGGGTGTTCCGGTGAAGGATGCCTCCATCACGACGGTGTTTCCCAAAACCGGTGCTTACCGGTTGTTTGTTCGCACCTTTAACTGGACATCGCCCTGGTTCGATGGTGCCGGTCCCGGTCGGTTCAGCGTGCTGATTGACGGGAAACCTGTCACTGCCACATTCGGCAACAGCGGAAAGACGTGGTTGTGGCAGGAGGGCGGAACCGTGGAGATTACCGACAGGAAAGTGCAGATCCGCTTACACGATCTTACTGGTTTTAACGGACGGTGCGATGCGTTGTACTTTACACAGGATGCCGCATTTGTTCCGCCAACAGACTTGAACGAGTTGACCGCGTTCCGCTATGCGCAGACCGGCATCCAAGCCAAAACAGCCGGCCACTATGATTTTGTCGTAATAGGCGGAGGAGTTGCCGGAATGTGCGCCGCTGTTTCTGCGGCACGCTTGGGGCTGAAAGTGGCGATCATCCACGACCGACCGATATGGGGCGGCAACAACAGTTCTGAAGTGCGCGTCCATCTCGGCGGGCGTATCGCACTGAAGCCTTATCCCGAGTTGGGTGGCGTCGTAAAGGAGCTAAGTCCGTTGAAAGGAGGGAATGCCCAGCCTGCCAAACGGTATGAAGACGAAAAGAAAAGTAACTTGATGAACAGCGAACCCAATATTACGCAGTTTCTCAACTACCGCGCGTTTGCCGTGACGATGGACGGTCGGACAATCAAATCGGTAACCGCCAAACAGATTGAAACGGGCGAGGAATTGGTATTCAACGCCCCTGTTTTTGCAGACTGTACGGGCGATGGAAGCATTGGCGTGCTTGCAGGCGCAGATTTTGCAATGGGGCGCGAATCAAAAGCCGAATTTAACGAACCAAATGCCCCGGAGAAGAGCGACAAATTGACGATGGGCAGTTCTGTCCAATGGTATTCCGAAGAGAAATCCAAGAGCAGCCCATTCCCGTTGTTTCGATATGGCATAAAATTTGATGAAGAAAACGTCCAGAGGGTTACTATGGGCGAATGGACATGGGAAACAGGAATGAACTACAATCAGATTACCGATTTTGAGCGCATCCGTGACTATGGTCTGATGGTAGTATATTCCAATTGGTCGTTCCTGAAAAATGAGTATAGTAAAAAGGAAAAATACAAAAATAGGACACTTGGTTGGGTTGCTTATGTAGCTGGCAAACGTGAATCACGACGTCTATTGGGTGATTTTATACTGAAAGAACAAGATATTATCAATCGCGTGGAATATCCGGACGGAACAGCCTCTGCTACATGGAGTATTGATCTTCATTATCCTGACCCCAAAAACAGTAAGCATTTTCCCGGCGGCGAATTTAAGTCCATAGCCCATCAAAGGAATATTTATCCCTATCCCATTCCCTACCGCTGTTTTTATTCGCGCAACGTGGATAACCTGTTCATGGCAGGTCGCAATATAAGCGTAACACACATTGCGCTGGGCACTACCCGTGTAATGCGGACTACCGGAATGATCGGCGAAGTGGTGGGTATGGCGGCCTCTCTTTGCAAACAAAACAGCGTTACCCCGCGCGGCGTGTATAAACATCATTTGGAGGAATTGAAAACGCTTATGAGGAAAGGGGTCGGTAAGGATGGAGCTTCCGGATACCCTAATTACAACTGAGAGGATACATTAAAATAAAAACATGAAACAGGTTTCATTATTCATTGCGGATGGTTCCGGACTGCGGGTGACGTTTTGGGCACGCCCTCTGTGAAGCCACAGGCGATGATGGAGGCGGTGCTTGCCAGAGTGTGATTTTTCTGTTGGAGGATGTTTTCTATGAGCAAACCAACGAAGCGACGTCTTCTGCCGAAGGATTTTGAGCGACCCTTTCATCCCGA
>JAITXH010000200.1 GCA_031284845.1 Puniceicoccales bacterium
ATCGGACTCGACGGCACCGGCCTTCGCCAGCTCACCGGCGGCATCTTCGACGACCTCGACCCCATCTATCTCCCCGACGGCAAAAACATCATGTTCCTCACCTCGCGCGGCCATAATTATGTGCGCTGTATGCCGCCGACCAACGCCTTCGCGATGGCGCGGATGGCACTCGATACGAAGCCCGGCGACAAGTCCCTCTACATCATTTCGCGCAACGGCGAACCCGAATACACACCGTCGCTTTTGCACGACGGACGCGTCCTCTACACGCGTTGGGAATACACCGACAAACCCGTCTTCCGCGACCAGAGTCTCTGGACGATGAACCAGAACGGCACTCTCGTGCAAACGCTCTGGGGCAACCAGTCCGTCTGGCCGGACTTGCTCAAAGACGCCCGCCAGATTCCGGGCAGCAACCGTATCATGTTCACCGGAAGTGCCCACCACAATTGGTTTTCCGGCTGTGTCGGCATCATAGACCCGTCCAAGGGGTTGAACTTCCCCGACGGTTTGACGAAGGTCACCGCCGACCTTGCTTGGCCCGAAAGCGGCAACGGCCCCGTGAACCCCAAGGAGAGCGAAGACTACCACTCCGCCGGAAAATACGCCGCCTACTACTCGCCGTATCCGCTCGGTGAAAAAGATTTTCTCGTCTCCGCCCAACGCGGCAGAGGCGGCAAATTCGTCCTTCTGCTCATGGACACCGAGGGCAACCGCGAGCTTATCAACGAAGGCGTTTTCAACATCTGGGACGCCCAACCCGTGCGCCCCCGCGCCGTCCCGCCCGTGCAACCCGACCTCGTGAAATGGCCCACTTGGGAGACTCGCGACGCTCCCGCCACCGGCCAGATTTACAGCAACAATGTTTACGAAAACGCGCCGCCGGAGTTGAAGGACAAGGCCAAGTTTTTGCGCATTTGGACGATTGACGCCAAGACCTACACCTACTGGTTCCGGCGCAATTATATCTCCTCCGGCCCCGCCATCTCCGCGGTGCAATCCGAGGGCGTCAAAAAAATCATCGGCACCGTTCCCATCGAAGCCGACGGCAGCGTGAACTTCAACGCCCCGTCCGGCCTCCCGCTGCACTTCCAGCTCCTCGACGAAAACCAACGCGCCCTGCAAACCATGAAGAGCTTTACCGGCGTCCAGCCCGGCGAAGTGCGCGCCTGCCTCGGTTGCCACGAGCAACACATGAACACGCCCAACGCCACCGCCGTGGGCACCGCCTTCCGCCGCCGCCCGTCGGACATCACGCCGGTGCCGTGGGAAGACATCACCGTGGGCTACGAGCGTTACGTGCAACCCGCGTTGGACAAGTATTGCGGCGAGTGCCACCAAAACCCCGAACACGCCGCGTTTAAGCAGTTCAACGCCACCTTGCGGCCCGGCTTTCTCGCGTTCAAAGAGCCTTACATGACGCTCGTCGGCTGGCCGACTTGGGGGCGTCCCTACAAAAAAATCCCCAACACCGGCGGCGGTTTCGGCTGGGCGGACGTCATCCTCGTGGACTCCTACGGGCAGACCGACCCGAAGGCCTACGCCACCTTTCCAGCGATGACGAAGCTCTCTTACAAGAGCCGCCTCGTGGAGCGTTTCGCCAGCGGCGAACACCACGGCGTGAAGGCCGACCCGTTGACGCTTTCGCGTGTCATCCACTGGGTAGATGCGATGGCGCCTTACCACGGCGCGGAGGAATTGCGGAAGATGGAAGACCCGATTTTCCAAGGCAAAGATTGGCTCTCGCAACGCCCCCGCATCTCGACGGCACCGATTGTGCAACGTCCCGGACCGTTTGACCCGTTTTTCCCCGACTCCGCCTACGACACGCCCGCGCCGGAACGCCACAACGCGTTACCCGCGGGGGTGACACGTCGGGCAAGTGAGTCTAAAGACAAAACAGCCGAAGTCGTGGAATTGTCAAAAAGCGGCAAGGGCATGGTAATATATAAAATGAAGCACCGGGGAGAAGTTGCCTACTATGTTTTCTGCGGGAGCAACCGGGTGCCGCCAGCCAGTTCGATCCTAGGGAGTGGCGTATCTTTCAGTGACAAAACTGAACTTGATCAGGCATTGAAGAACGTCAACGGCGACACCTTCTCCTGGAGCCGTGAGGTGAGAATGGACATTGAGGATTGCCAGCTTGTGGAATGACAACTCACCGATGCACATGCCTTCGCCGCAAAATGCCCAAATCCACACCGGCACACAAGTCGTCGTCAACGCCCCCATCCTCGGCGCAAGCGGGTTGAGTGTGCATCCAAAAGGCGCAGTCGGGATAGTCACACGCACCCCCGCTGGCACCGAAACCCTCTATCGTGTGCGCTTTCCCGACGGTTTTGAGGCTCCCTTTCCCGCAGAATGTCTCGATGTGCTGAAAGCATTTAAAGAGCGCCTCTACGGTGACTCCACTTCCGGCGGTTTCGAACTTGAAACGCACATCATCTACCGGTGCATCACCGGCTCCCGCGCCTACGGCCTCGATACCGAGGCCTCGGACACCGATTTGCGCGGCATCTACGTCGCACCATCCCGGATGCACTGGTCGCTCTACGGGGCACCGGAACAATTCGAAGACAACGCCGCGCAAACGTGTTACTGGGAAGTGCAAAAGTTCGTCGTCATGGCACTCAAAGCCAATCCCAACATTCTTGAATGCCTCTACTCGCCTCTCGTCGAAAAATGCACCCCGGCTGCGCAAGCCCTGCTCAACATCCGCGAAAAATTTCTCTCCCGGATGATTTTTCAGACATTCAACGGCTACGCGCTCAGCCAATTCAAAAAGCTCGAACAAGACCGGCGCAACACAGGCGAATTGCGCTGGAAACACGCCATGCACTTAATACGCCTCCTCGTCACCGGGGCCGCTACCCTGCGGGAACAGCGCGTGCCCGTGCGCATTGAGTCACCGCAACTGCGCGAAAAACTGCTCGCCGTGAAACACGGGGAAATCCCCTGGCCCGAGGTGGACACATGGCGCCGGGAATTGCACAACGACTTCGAAGAGGCTTGCACAAGCTCCTCGCTCCCCGAACGTCCGGACTACGCTGCCGCCAATGAATTTCTCATCACCACCCGGCACAACCAAGCCACACATCAGTCATGAACTCAACCGCGCACACACCCGACACCACCGCTCCCCAGACCGACCCACGCCTGCAACGCATCGTCGCGGCGCAACCCTACCCTCTGCTCTTCGCCACCATCAGCGGTGCGCACCTTTATGGTTTTCCCTCGCCGGATTCCGATTTTGACCTGCGCGGCGCACACATCCTGCCTCTCCCCTCCGTCCTTGGGCTGAACGTCTGCGACGAGACACGGGAAGACTCACGCATCCTCGAAGGACTGGAAATGGATATCGTGAGCCATGACGTGCGTAAATTTTTCACCCTCCTCTTGAAAAAAAACGGTTACGTGCTGGAGCAGGTTTACTCCCCGCTCATCGTGACGTCCGGCCCGGCGCATGAAGAATTAAAACACATCGCCACCGGTTGTATCACCCGGCACCACTCGCATCACTATTTTGGATTTTCCGAAGGCCAATGGGAACTCTTTCTCAAGGAAACACCGCACCGTGTAAAACCCCTGCTCTACGTGTTTCGCGTCCTCTTGACTGGCATCCACCTGTTGCGCACCGGTAAAATTGAGCCAAACATCAACATCCTCAATGAGGCCTTTTTTCATCTGCCATGGCTTCCCGACCTGATTGCGCGGAAGTTGGCCGGCCCTGAGCAATCTACGCTCAGCGACGCCGATCTGGCATTCTATGAAAAAGAATACCAACGACTGCGCATAGAGCTTCAAGCCGCCCACGATACCAGCCCTCTTCCTGAGGCTCCAAGTGAATCCACCCGCTCTGCGCTCAATGACTTACTGGTGCGCGTGCGTCTGGGGAAAACACGTTGACAGGCAAAAACCGCCAACCACTTGGCAAACCAACAAATTCCCCACGCTCTATAAGCGGACGGGCGTTTCTTTGTACCGCAGGTTTCCAAACCTGCTCCGCCGATAGGCGGGTCTCGCCTGAAGGGCGAGACACCCGCGCCGCAGTTGGCCACGGAAGCCGTAGAGAAATTGGGAGCAGACGGTGTAAATGTGCGCCTTTACCGCCGCGCCTTTCAGGGCGCGGCGGAGCAGGTTTGGACAACCTGCGGCACAGGTGCCGAGACATCAATTATGATGCCTCTGAATGGGAAATTGTCTCACAGGGGCTGCTGATGCTTGGCGTCGTGCTTACCGCACGACGCGTGCACCACCGCCCTTGATGAGCTTTTCAACTTCCTTCTGTGTCGCCATTGAGGTGTCACCGGGAGTCGTCGAAGCCAGCGCACCATGGGCCGCTCCGTATTCCACAGCTTGCTGCGGATCATTTTTTGAGAGGAAACCAAATTGCAGCCCGCTCGCGAAACTGTCTCCGCCGCCAACACGGTCGAGAATCTCCAGATTCGGATACTTGCGGCTTTCGTAAAATGCGCCCCCATGCCAGCAAATCGCACTCCAGTCATTCACTGTCGCCGATTTCACCACGCGCAAGGTCGTCGCCGCCACTTGAAAGTTCGGGTATGCCTTCACTGCGGTCTCAATCATCGCCTTAAACGCGTCCGTGTCTATTTGGCTGATGTTGTGATCCACGCCCTTCACTTCGAACCCGAGCGAGGCCGTGAAGTCTTCTTCGTTGCCGATCATGACATCCACGTATTTGGCAATCTCGCGATTCACTTCGCGGGCCTTCTCCAGCCCCCCGATACTCTTCCAGAGCGAGGGCCGGTAGTTCAAATCATAGCTGACTATGGTGCCATATTTTTTGGCGGTTTTGACGGCATCAATGGTCAATGCGGCTGTTGTCTCTGAAAGCGCGGCGAAAATGCCTCCGGTGTGAAACCAGCGGACACCGCGTTTGCCGAAGATGTCTTCCCAGTCAAAATCTCCGGGCTTGAGCTTGGAGGCAGCGGTGTTGCCGCGATCCGGCACGCCGACTGCGCCCCGGATGCCAAAACCGCGCTCGGTGAAATTAAGCCCGTTGCGGACTGTGCGCCCGATACCGTCATCGGCGCGCCATTGGATAAAATCGGTGGCCACTCCACCCTGCATAATAAAATCTTCGATGAGGTGCCCGACTTCGTTGTCCACGAATGCCGTGCAGACTGCCGTTTTGAGACCGAAGCATTTGCGCAAACCACGCGAGGTGTTATATTCGCCGCCGCCTTCCCACGCCGTGAAATGGCGCGCAGTGCGGATGCGGCTTTCGCCCGGATCGAGCCGGAGCATGACTTCGCCAAGGGAGACTTGGTCAAATTGACAGGTGGACGCTGGTTTAATATCCATAAAAAAAAGAAAAATAACACGGAAGGCATTGGCGGGAAGGAAAAATTGATGCCGATTCCGGCTCTCCTTTTTCCTGCAAGCCAAGACCTGCCCTGTCTCTATGCCTTCGGCTACAAGTTAATGCTTCTCCGTGCGGGCGCGGTTGAACGCGCTAATGAGTGCGTATAATCCTGCTGTCTCGATATTTGAATCTATGCCGCAACCCCAAAAAAGGCTTTTGTCCGCCTCCCGTTCAATCGCCACATAGGCGGCAGAGTCCGTCGCCGAGCCTGTGCCTATCGCATGTGAGCGGTAATCTTTTAAGGTGAAATTCTTCCAACCCTGCGTTTCCAGTGCGTTCACAAAGGCGTTCAGCGGGCCGTTGCCGAGACCGGTCAGCGTGTGCGCTTCGCCATCGCAGACCACATCGGCGACGACTTCCAGGGTGTGCCCTCCGTCGCCCACCGCCCGGTGTTCGAAGCTCTCGACTTTGAGCGGTGAACCCAAGTTGGCAAAGCGTTCTCGAAAGTGCTGGTAAATCTCTTTCGGGGAGAGTTCCCGTTGGGCTGCGTCGGCGATGGTATTCATGGTGTCGCCGACTTGAGGGTGCATGGCCTTGGGCAGGTCGAGGCCGAACTCGCGGTCGAGCACATAGGCGACTCCGCCTTTGCCGCTCTGCGAATTGATGCGGATTATGGCTTCGTAGGTGCAGCCTATATCCCGTGGATCAATGGTAAGGTAAGGCACCGCCCAAGGGGTGTCTGCCGGAGCACCTTCGCGCAAGTCCATGCCTTTTTTTATGGCGTCTTGATGTGAGCCGGAAAATGCCGTGAAGACGAGATCGCCGCCGTAAGGATGGCGTGCGGGGACGGGCATCCGGGTGCAGCGCTCATAAGTCTGGCGGATAGCGGCAAGATCATCAAACGCCAGGCCGGGATCTATGCCGTGCGCGTAGAGATTCAGCGCGACGGTGACGATGTCGAGGTTGCCCGTGCGCTCGCCGTTGCCGAAGAGCGTGCCTTCGACACGTTGGGCACCCGCCATCAACCCCAACTCTGTGGCGGCTACACCCGTGCCGCGGTCATTGTGCGTGTGCAGCGAGATGATGGCCTTGTCCCGTTCACTCAAGTGGCGGCAAAACCATTCGATTTGGTCTGCATAGACATTGGGGGTCGTCCACTGCACGGTTTCGGGGAGGTTGAGTATCACAGGATCGCTTTGCGAAGGCTGCCAGATCTCCATGACAGCTTCGCAAATCTCCAGTGAAAACTCGACTTCCGTGTCGGAAAAACTTTCCGGAGAATATTGCAGCCTCATGTCGGGAAGCTGGTGCGCGAGCGCTTTCACGATCCGGGTGGCATCGGTGGCGATTTTTTTGATGTCGGCTTTGGAGGCATTCCCGAAGGTGACCCGGCGCTGTAGAGGCGACGTGCTGTTGTAGAGGTGGAGGATGGGGCGGCGTGCGCCTTTGAGCGCCTCGAATGTGCGCAGCAGGAGGTGTTCGCGGCACTGGACGAGCACCTGGACGGAGACATCGTCGGGGATGAGTTTGTGTTCAATGAGTTCGCGGCAAAAGGCAAACTCGGTGTCGCTGGCGGACGGGAAACCGATCTCGATTTCTTTGAAGCCGAGGCGGACAAGCAACTGGAACATCTCAAGTTTTTCCCGGACGTTCATGGGAATGGCGAGGGCCTGATTGCCGTCGCGCAGGTCAACGCTGCACCAAACGGGCGCAGCGGTAATGGTTTTGTCCGGCCATTGACGGTCCTTCAGCGGGATAGCCGGAAATGCGTGATACTTGGTGATGGGTGCTCGTTGCATGAAAAGTGGACGTTGGTTGTTAAATGGTAAAATGCCCCGCACGGCGGGGACTGTCTGAAAAATTGCGGGATGGAAACCGGCATCCGCCACCGGAGACGAAAATTTACTCCCCCAAAGGGAGGAGCATCCGAAGTCGGAGATATGCAGCCAACGTTGTCATGAAACAGGTGCGCTACATGGGCGACGCATCCGGCGCTGTCAAGCGTTTGTGCGCCAACGCGCAATCAAAGCCGCACAACTTCATCCACGGAAATCTGCGTGCGAAACCACTTGCGCTGCTTTGCCGCCAACTGGCATGTGGCGGTGACAACTGCGCTGGCAAGCGCCGCGCGGTCAGCGCCGCCGCAGTCCAGCCACGACAGCGTCTCGCGGTAGCCCACCGCCGAAGCAGCCGGGGTGCCGGGCCGCAGCTTTCCCGCCGTGCGCAAGCGCTCCACCTCTCCAATCAAGCCTGCATCGAGCATGGCATGGACGCGCTGCACGATACGCGCCCGGAGCACCTCCGGCTCGCGCTCCAGCAATACAGTGCGGCGGGCGAAGCCGGCAAAGGCACCCGGTGCGCACCGGAACGCGGCGTGAAGCTCAGGCAGCGAGCGCCCACTCGCCATGCAGCGCTCCAGCGCCTTCGCCACGCGGCGCGGATTTTGCCAGTCGAGGATATCCGGGCGTCCGGGCGCATACGGCTCCAGCGCTGCCTGCATCGCCGCCAGCCCCTCTGCCTGGAGTGCCTGCACACGCGCCAGCACGCTCTCCGGGATGGCGATGGCATCGGTCACAGCCTGATAAAAAGCCTTCAGGTAAAATCCGCTTCCGCCTGTGACGACAACTTGCCTGCCGCGCCCGATAATATCCTGAATGGCTGCGGCGGCATCCCGGATGTATCCAGAAACAGAATACGGCGCGTCCGGCTCCACGAGATCAATGCAATGGTGCGGCACGGCGGCCCGTTCTTCGGGCGTCGGCTTGGCGGTGCCGATGTCCATGCCCCGATAGACGAGCAACGAATCACAAGAGACGATCTCCGCCCCGTGTGCCCGCGCCCATTCCATGGCAAAAGCTGTTTTCCCGGTGGCGGTCGGCCCGGTGATGATGTGCAGTGTCGGCGCATCCATCGAGGGAAGGATTTTTCCTAGGTTCCCGCCATCTGCCGCGCGTAGAGCGTGCGGTAGAGCGGGCAAGACTCCAGCAAGGCCGCATGGGGGCCGTCTGCCACCACGCGCCCTTTATCAAACACCAGAATGCGCGTTGCGAAACGGATCGTGCTGAAACGGTGGGCGATGATGAACGTCGTTTTCCCGCGCACCAGTTTCTCCAACGCCTGTTGCACCACGGCCTCGCTCTCGGCGTCGAGCGCCGAAGTAGCCTCGTCTAGAATGAGGATGGGCGAGTTTTTCAAAAAAGCGCGTGCGATGGCCACACGTTGCCGCTGCCCGCCGGAAAGCTGCCCGCCGCGCTCGCCGACCACAGCATCCCAGCCTCCGGGTTGTGCCTCGATAAAGTCGCGTGCGCCGGCTTGCTCCGCCGCTTGCTCCACGGCCTCACGCGTTGCGTCGCGCCGCCCGAGCAGGATATTGTTATAAATGGTGTCGTTGAACAAAATCGGCTCCTGGGACACAAGGGCGATGGCCTCGCGCAGTTCCGCCTGCCGCACCTTGCGCACGTCCGTCCCGTCCACATGCACGGTGCCCTGCTGCGGGTCGTAAAACCGCAGCACCAAGTTGACAAAAGTGCTCTTGCCCGCACCACTCGGGCCGACCAGTGCGACGACTTCTCCCGGATGCACCTTGACCGACACATCGCTCAGCACCGAATCTGCCCCGTAAGCAAACGTCACAGCATCCAAAGACACCTCGCCGCGCACCTTGCCAAGCTCCACCGGCACCGCCGGATCGGCCACCTCCACAGGGGCATTTAACACCTCTTCGAGACGGGTCAGCCCGGCCAGGCCGGATTTTATGCGATTATGAATACCGCTGAGTTTTTTCACCGGTTCATAAGCGAAATAAAGTGCTCCTATGAGTGCCACGGCATCCCCTTGCGAGATGTCCAACTGTGCCGCCTGATAAACGGCGATCGAGATGCTGACAGCGCTCAAAAACTCAATCAGCGGCGAGAGCATTTTCTCGTATTTCACCATCTTCATCTGCGAACGGAAAAGCCCGCGCACCAATTCAGAAAACCGCCGCCGCTCGTTTGCCTCGAGGTTGTAAGCGCGTATCTCACGCGGAGATTGCAGGCTTTCTGCCAGCAATGCGGATAATCCCCCCGTGCGCGACAGCATCTGTTCCGACTTGTAGAGCAGCTTCTTCCCGAAGATGCGCACGGGCACCACCACAGCCGGGATCGCCGCCAGCGCGATGAGGAAGCGCTCCATGCCGGGGTATTTGAAGCACTCATACCCGATAAAGCCAATCGCACTCACAAAGGTAAACGGCTGTATCATGAAGTCGTTTGCGATATCCACGATGACCGTTTTCACATGGTTGGTATCCACCATGATGCGGCTGATCAGATCCCCCGCCTTGTGCCGCCGGAAGTAGTCAAGATGCAGCTCCTGCAAGCGGGAAAACACCGCCACGCGGACACCTTCCAAAACACGCAATCCGGCGAAGCTGAGCAGATACTTATTGGCAAATTCCGCAGACACCCGGATTGCAAACACAGTCGGCAGCAACGCAACGGCAAAGGCCAGCACATACTCCGGCGAAATGGTAAGCGGGGGCCAATCCACCCACCCGTGCCAGTTGGGCACCAAGACGAGCGCCCTGTGCTTGTCGTCACCAAAAAGAACGGGAAGCACCGTCTTCAACAGAAACGGCACCCCCAAACCACTCGACACGCCATAAATGGCCCCGCAGATAATCGCGGCGATAAAATGACCCAGTGCAGGTCGCAAGTAAGCGTAATATGGAAAAAAGCGTTTCACTCGGAGTTCTGGAATACAGTAGCGCGGCATTCAGAGGAAGGCGCACATCATGGCAAGAACCTTTGCCCGGAGCCTGCACATTTCAGGGGAGCCGCGGCGGCGGAGTTTTCTCCGGCGCGAGCACAGAAGCGGCAACGGCAAGCGCCAATACGCCGACCAGCACACCAAAGGAGACGCCGGGGGAAATGTGAATCAAGCCCGCCTCGGCCAACACCATCTTCAAGCCGATGAATCCCAGAATCACAGCCAGCCCGATTTTCAGAAAACGGAAAAACTTCATGAAGCCGCTCAGCGCGAAAAAGAGAGAGCGCAGCCCGAGGATCGCAAAAATATTGGAAGTGAAGGCGACAAACAAGCGCGTCTCCCCGGGCATGCTTTCCGGCAAAATGCCCAGCACTGCGGGAATCGAATCAACGGCAAAAATCACATCCGTCCCCTCAATCACCAAAAGCACGAAAAAAAGCGGTGTCACCAAGACACGGCCCGCCTCACGCACGATAAAGCTGTGGCCACGCAGTTGCGGAGTCATCGGGAGAATTTTGCGCCCGGCGCGGACAAAAATATTTTTCTCAAAATCCACCCCGTCTTCCTTTCCGGGAATTGCCATTTTGATGCCGGTGAACACCAGAAACGCACCAAAAATAAACATCAGAAAGCTAAATTTCTCAACCAGTGCGACGCCTCCCGCAATAAACAATGCCCGCATGAACACCGCGCCGATTATCCCCCAAAAAAGCACCCGGTGCTGCAACACCTCGGGCACCCTGAAAAACGCAAACACCATCAGGAACACGAACAGATTATCCACACTGAGTGCGAGTTCCAACGCATAGCCTACGGCGAAGGTCTCTGCGGCAGACACCCCGGCCAGCCACCAGACCAGCAGCCCGAACACTGCCGCCAAAGACATCCAGCCCACGCTCCAGAACATGGCTTCCCGAAACGGCAACACGCGGTCTTTTTTGTGAAAAACCCCCAAGTCCAAAGACAGCACAAAGAGAATAAGCACAAAAAAACCAACCCACGCCCACCACGGGATGGACACTGGCGGCAAGACAGCAAAAACCAAAGGAAAACTCATCGGGACAAAATGTTCACTGTCGCTTCAATCATAGCAACCCTGTAACCCGCGCACATCATGCCGACCACGCGGCGACTTCTCCCGCAAGGAAGCGCACATAGGCAGGGTGCGCATTGAGGCAGGGTATCTGCTCAAAGGACTCCCCGCCCGCTTCGAGAAATAAATGCCTCCCCTCTTCGCGGATCTCATCAAGCGTCTCCAGGCAGTCTGCGGTGAACGCCGGACACAACACCAGCAAACGGCGCACGCCCTGCGTTGGAAACGTGCGCAAAGTCTCATCCGTATAAGGGCGTATCCATGCAGAGCGCCCCAGCCGCGACTGGAATGAAATGGTGCACTTATCGCGAGGCACGCCAGCCGCTGCGGCAAAGGCCTCAAGCGTAGCAAAACACTGATGCCGGTAATCGCGCGCACGCAACGCCGGATCGGGAGGGCAGCAATCCTGCGCGTCCGCACAATCCGGGTAGCCGGGGATCTCCCGCCTCAGGTGGCGCAACGGGACGCCGTGGAAGGAAAACAACAGCTTGTCGAACGGACGGGCAAGCCACGGACGGGCAGACTCCACAAGCGCAGCGATGTAGCCCGGCGAGGCATAATACGGCGGCATGACGGTGACCCGCGCCCCGGGTGCCTGCCTGCGCAATTCCTCCCGGGCGCACACGACTGCAGTTTCATAACTGGACATCGCAAAATGCGGATACTGGGGAAGCACTAATACATCAGACACCCCATCGCGCACCAGTGCCGCCACCGCGTCGCGGGTGGACGGTGCGCCATAGCGCATCCCGGCGCGCACAGGCACGTCAACGACAGACTCCAGCGCCGTGCGCAACTGCTCCGTGGCGACCAGCAAAGGGGAACCCTCCGCCGTCCATACCCTCTGGTAAGCCAAGGCAGAGCGCGCCGGCCTCCGTCTCAAGATGATACCATGCAACAGAAGCCATCGCAGCAAAGGATTGATGTCTATGACGCGGGCATCGCCGAGAAACTCCCGGAGAAATCCGCGCACATCAGCAACCGCCGGAGATTTGGGCGAACCCAGATTCAATAACAACACACCACGCTTGGACATAACCGCGCACGTCTCGCAGAGATTCGGGGAAAAAGCAAACCTCACTGCGGCTTCAACACATAGGTCAGCCCGGCATCTTCCCGCAAATACCGTTGCGTGAACACCGCCAGCGCTGCCGCATCCAACGCATCCAGCTTGTGCTCCCACCACGCATCGCGGTTCACTTCCATGCCATAGAGTGCATTGAGCGCCGCATTGAGCGCCCTCGACCCCGGTGTTTGCGCCGACATGCGCCGCGCCACCTTCAAACGTATTTTCCCGGAAGAGATTTCCTCCTCAGTGAATTCCCCGGAGCGCATCCGCGCCAATTCTGCGCGCATCGCTTCCAGCACCACCTCCACCTGCCCCGGCACCGTCCCGGCATATAAGTAAAATAATCCGTCGCGCAACGTGTTCACCCGGTTTGCCCCGATGAAATAAGCCAACCCGCGCTCCTCGCGCACCGAGACAAACAATTGGCTCGCCATGCCGCTCAACAGTTCATCCAGCAATTGCCCGGCCACATAATCTTCGCAGGCGATTCCGGTATCTGGAAAACCCATGAAGACAACCGCCTGCTCGCAACTCCGCGTCTCATCCACCCGTCTCCCTCCCGCAGCCGGCTCAATGTCGGGGCGGCTGGGCGGCACAAAGGCCGGCGCAGAAGACGACCATGCGCCAAAATCCTTTTCCAGCGCAGACAACACCGCTTCCCTGTCAAAATCGCCACTCACAGACAGCACCCCGTTTTCCGGAGATACCAGCGCCGCATGGTGCGCACGCACTTCCTCCACCGTCATGGCGTTGAGATCCGGCTCGCGCCCGAGATGGTCCACGGCGAGCGGATGCGCACCAAAAAACAATTCGCGCAGACGCCGCTTGCCAAACTCCACCACATCGTCCTCGTCTTCTTGCAACGAAGAGCGCTGGACATCGCGTTCACGCGAAAAAGTTTTTTCTGTGAAGATTGGGCGCAACACCGCATCGGCAAGCAGCTCCCGCCCGGCATCCGCATCACTGCGCAGCACCTCTATTGCCAGCCCGAAACTGTTATTCCCCGACGTCTCTTGCAACGATGCCCCCAGCGTTTCCGCCGCCTCGGCCACCTGCGCCGCCGTGCGCCGCGCCGTGTCGCGGGCCATCAGCGTCGCCAGCATCGCGCAAAGCCCGCGCCTGTTCGTCGGCTCCCTATAGCCGCCACCGTGAAACACTATCCGGTAATGGGTCTTGGGATACCCGCGCACAGGCTGGAGGAGCACACGCAAGCCGTTTCCGAGGCGCACTTCCTCAAACGGCGCAGGCGCAGGCGCAGAGGACACCGCAGTTTCCGGCTTTGCCGGGACCTCCGCGCTGGACGGCTCCATGGCCACATACGTCAACTTGTCCGGACTGATGTGCCGCCTCGCGGCATCGCGCACCACATCGAGCGTAAGCGCCTGAACGCGGTCGAGGTATAAGCTTGGATAACCCATATCCCCCACGACCACTGCCTGTGCGCCGATCTGTCCGGCAAACCCCGACACCGTTTTGCGACTTTCCAGAAATGCCATCACACAAGCACGGCGCGCCTTGGCAAACTCCGCCTCCGAAAAACCCTCGCGCAGCGCCTTCTCAACCGTCTCACAGACAGCGGCTTCCACAGCATTGCGCCGCCCGGCATCCGCCACATAGGTAAGCCAGAACAAGCCCGTTTGCCCGGGCGTCCAATTGGAGGCATCTATCTGGTGGACAAGTCCTAACTCCTCATGCAGCCGCCTGTGCAGCCTACTGCTCAACCCCAGGCCGAGCAACATAGAGAAGACATCCAGCGCCGGGGCATCCACATGCCGCATACCGGGGATGCGCCACGCCATGCTACCGCGCAACACCTGCACATCGGCAAAGAGCACCCTGCGCCGCGGCGCGATCTGCTCCGGCTCTTCCGGGACGTGCGGCGCACCAAGGGCCGACGCCGGAGCCTCGCCAAAATATTTTTGCGCGAAGGCAAACACCGTTTCCGGAGCAAGCGCTCCCGCCACCACGAGCACCATGTTATTGGGCACATAGCGCGCACGGTAATAGGCGAGCAACTGCGCGTGTGTCACCTGCGAGAACGCGTGGCGCAGCCCGATCACAGGCAAGCTGTAAGGATGCACATGGAAGGCCTCCGCAAGCACCGTCTCGGACAAAAGCGAGTCGGGATCGTCGTCCCGCATATCTATCTCCCGCAAGATCACATCGCGTTCGCGGGCGGTATCTTCGGGAGAAATCGTCGCCCGCAAAGTCATCTCGCCAAGCACATCAAACGCCGTTTCCGCCCCTTCTGCCGGGCCGTCCACATGAAATACCGTGCGGTCAAACGTCGTATAAGCGTTCATCAACGCGCCCGTTCTTTGCACCGCCTGAGTAAGCCCACGGCATGAGTATTTGGCCGTTCCCTTAAACACCATGTGCTCCAAGTAGTGCGAAAGCCCCGAGCCAAGCAAATCGCCCTCGTGGATGCTTCCCGTCTTCACCCACACTTGCACGGAGACAAGCCCGGCATTGTATTCGGGCGCAAAAAAGACAGTTAACCCATTGGGCAAAACGCGCCGGAGCGGTTCAGCCCCCAAAAGTTGCTCAGAAGAAATCGGCAATGACATAAATTTTTAAGAACATGCCGGAGCAAAGCCAAAGGTGCCGCGCACCTCCGTGCACACATCCGCTTTGGCGCAAGCCCAAGACGCCACGTTATTTTTTACTA
>JAITXH010000085.1 GCA_031284845.1 Puniceicoccales bacterium
CCAGCACCATTGCGCGGTTTCTCCCTTCGCGGAAGGCCAGCTCCAACGAGTCCGCAAGGCGGCTGTGTTGGTCAGGGCGGCGGACGAGACGATCTACCACCACCTCGACGTCCACCTCGTCGCGGCCCGGCGGATAGAGGTCGCGGTCGTCGAGTTGTTTGATAGCGCCACCGATGCGCACGCGCTGGAATCCGCGCAGTTGCAGGCGCGGCAATTCCTCGCGCAACACCGCCGGACGCGCCCGCATGAGCGGCGCGAGCAAGATGAGTCGGCTATCTTCGGGAAGCGCGTGGAGCCGCGCGAGGCAGTCGTCGAGTGAACGGCGGACGATGCGCCCGCCGTCTTCGGGGCAAAATTGTTCGCCTGCGAGCGACCAGAGCAGGCGGGCGTAGTCGGCGATTTCGGTGACGGTGGCGACGGTGCTGCGCGGGCTGGCTCCGCCGGTGGTTCGCTGTTCGACCGCGATGACCGGCGAGAGGCCCTGAATGAAATCCACGTCGGGGCGGTCCATTTGGTCGAGCCATTGTCGGGAGCGCGCCGAGAGGCTTTCCATGTATTGGCGGCAGCCCTCCGCGTAAATGGTGTCGAACACGAGGGATGTTTTCCCGGAACCGGAGACGCCGGTGAACACGATGAACTTCCCGCGAGGCAGGTGCAGTTCGAGATTGCGCAGGTTGTGTTCGCGAGCGCCTTTGATGATGATGTCTCCGGGGATGGACATGGACAGAGACTTTCGCCGGACGCCGCCTCGCGGGCAACGGCGAAAGCGAGGAACAAAAAACCACTCCCTCGCCTCGCCTGCTTCGCTTTATTTCCCGGTGAAAAACGCTTTTATCTCTGGAAATACATTGGTACCAAGATCTTCCAGCACATAGTGTCCGGCTTCTGCGTAATGGCGCACGATGGCAGAAGGGAAACGCTTCAGCCATTCTTCAAGGAAAGTGTCGTTGAAACAAAAATCACGCCCGCCCCACACGATGAGCATTGGTTTTTCGCGCAAGCGGATCAAGTTGCTTTCCACGCCTTGCAAAGTGTCGCGGCTGGGATGCTCCGGCTCCATCGGGATATCCTGAATAAAACGGGCTATCGCCGCCCGGTTTTTCCATGAATCGTAGGGCGCGAGGAAGCCCGCCTTCACTTCCGGGCGCATATGGCGGTGTGCGGCCATGAATATGGACGGCCACACAAAAGCGTTTAACCCGCGGACAATAAACTCGCCCGGAAAACGGGAACGGCACAACGCGATGCGCCAGGGGATACGGGCCGAGCAAAATGCCGCCGAATTCGTTACCAGCAACTTCCCGACGCGTTCCGGGTGCCGCCCGGCGACACCCATGCCGATTGCGCCGCCCCAATCATGCACGCCGAGATGGAAGTGCTGCAACTTTAATTTGTTAATGAGCAATTCAATATGCTCAATGCGGTCAGCCAGACGAAAGAAAGTATCCGGCTTGTCTGAAAACCCCATGCCGAGGTGATCCGGTGCGATGCAGCGAAACCCTTCCGCCGTCAGTACTGGAATCAAATCTCGCCAGAGGAATGACCACGATGGGTTGCCGTGCAGTAGCAGGACTGGTTCGCCATGCCCGCCTGTATCTACGTAGTGCATACGCCCGCCGGGTGTATCCAGCCAGTGTGGCGCGAAAGGATAGCAGGTTTTCAAATATTCAAGTGTCGCGTCCATGGTCGTTTACCCCGCCTATTCCATGAGAATCTGATTGGCTTTGTCCAATTCTCAATTTCCAGTTTTTGATTTTTAATTCTGCCTGAAAAGAGCAATTGGTGGAGCGAATTGGATAATTTGCATATATCCAATATGTTCCAAAGGTCGCCCTGACCCAAGTGCCCGGTTTAGGCTCAATATTGCAGCCCCAGCATGAGGGAACTCAGGCCGCTGCCAATGCCGAGTAGAGCCACTTTATCTCCGGCGGCGACTGCACCCGCTTGATGCGCGAGGGCGAGTGTGGCCGGCAAGGATACCGAACCGACATTTCCGAGACGGTCGAATGTGCGCCAGTCTTTGTCCGGGTTGAGGCCGAGTTGTTGGAATAGAAGTTGTGAGTGCCGCTTTCCGACCTGATGCGTGAGCACACGGGCCGGCGTGGAGGCGCTCCATTGCAAGCTGGCGCAAAAGCGTGCCCAGTTTTGCTCCGCGAGCGCAATTCCCGCATCCAGCAGTTTTTCGGAGTCCGTTTGCATGATGAGTGCGCCCTCGTCAGTATCGCCTTCGCAAAGCGTGTTGGCGGCGGAGTTTGTCATCGCTGTGCCGCCGAGCAGGCGCGGTGCGCCCGCCGGGGCGAGGGTATCGCGGCAGATTACGGCGGCGGCGGCTCCTGCGCCTATGGTGAGGTTCGCGAAATACGGTTTGATGGCATTGCGGTCATGGGTGCCGTTGTTGAGTGTGGCGATGGTGCGTTCCACGAGCGGGCGTCCGTTTTCGCCTGCGCATACCAGTGCGTTTTCGATTTGCCCGCTTTCTATGAGGCCTGCGGCGAGCACCAGCGCATTGAGGAAGCCCAGACAGGCATTGGAGACATCGAGGATTTGCGCCCCTGGCGCGATACCGAGCAGGCCATGGATATAGGCGGCGGTGGAGGGTTCGAGGCGGTCGCGGCACACGCCTGCGTGGATGAGCAGTTCAATTTTTGCTGCCGGGATGCCGGCTTGGGCGAGGGCTTTTGCTCCGGCGAGCGCCGATGCTTCCGAAGGGCGTATCGGGCGCGACCAGAAGCGGCGTTCACGGATGCCGGTAATCAATTCCAGGCGCCCCGTGGGGAGGCGCAGGCGCGTGTAAAGCGGCTCCAGTTTGGCTTCGAGCAATTCGGATGGCCAGATTTCGTCCGGGAGTTCTGCGGCAAGCGAGGCGATGGCGACGCGGGAAAAAAGCATGTTTTGTGTTTAAGAGGATTGTTTCATGAGAATCTGCCCGGCTTTGTCAAATGGTGCCAAAAGTGACTTTCCCGTGCTGGCCGGGATGGATAACGCAGTGGTTCTTCTCATTCCTCGTCTTTTATTCCCAAGAGAGCCTGGGCGCTTTTTTCCCAGGAAAATGACAGTGCATGGCGACGCCCGTTCTCTCCGAGCCGTTGCCGTAATGCGGGGGATTCCACCAGTCGCGCCAGCGCGTTAGCCAGGGCTTTCCTGTCGCAGGGCGGCACTAGCAAGCCGGTCTCGTCGGCAACCACGGCGTCCCGCACGCCTCCGGTGTCGTGCGCCAGAACTGGTAACCCGTGCGCACCTGCTTCGAGATAAACGAGGCCAAACCCCTCAATGCTGCCCGGAAGCGGCATACTGGTCAGTGCAAAGATGTCGCTGTTTGCATAGATGTGTGGCAATTCGGCATCGGAGACTTCGCCGGAGAATGCCACGGGGACACCCGCTGCCGCAGCGAGCTTTTCGAGAAGCTCCAGATAGCCGGAGTCCACGATGCGCCCGGCGAGTTGGATACACAGGCGGGCGCGGATCGCTTCCGGGAGCAAGGCGGTTGCTTCCAGCAAGGCGTGCTGCCCTTTGCGCGGATGGATGCGTGCGACGATGCAGAGCCTGACACGGCTCGCTTCATCCTGCGTTGTATCTCCCCGCGGCTGCGTGGTGAAGTCCGAGCGCAATGCGCCCGGCGCGAGGCGGACTTTGGAGGGATCGAATCCGGTGCGCTCTGCGAGCATTTGTGCGTTGAAGCGTGAGAGCACGGACACGGCGTCCGCCTTTCCCAGCAATCGTTTGAATAAGCACCGCCGATGGGGAGCGCGGGTGAAGTTCAATATTTCCGACCCGTGCAGCGTGAGCGTGAGCCGCCCCGGTTTAGGGAGGCGGAAGAGGAAGTCGTAAAACGCTGTCAGCACTGCGCCCGGCTCGGCCAGCCAGACATCCGCTTCCCGTATATCCCGTGCACGTTTGCGCCAGAGGCGTGCGGTGCTCCAGCGGCAATTCCAGCCCTGCGTGCCCCGGTTTCCGGCGATGGGCGTCACAGCAAATGCCCACTGCTTTCCCGCATTTGCGAGTGCTGCGGCGGGTGGGCACCATACTTCGACTTTCCGCCCGGCGGCGGCGAGTGCGAGTGCCATTTCCCGCACATAGACGGCAATGCCGCCCGGATAGGGAAAAAACTCGTGAGTGATAATAATGACGCGGGGCAAGTCTCGGTGTGCCTTCACAGGGAGAGAGGAAGCTGCGTGGACTGCTCTTCCGGGAGCAGTCCCGAAAAGGTTTTGTCGGGCGGCGTGAGCAGGGGCGAAAGCTGCTTTTTGAATTTTTCCACATCGGGATGGGTCACCCCGGCGGCGTGCAGGGCGTCGAGGTCTGCGAACACGGATTCGACAAAGGATTTATTGCCTTCCAGCAGAACGCGGGCGTTTTTGCGGCAGAGCGCTTCGGCCTTCTCATACTGCCCGGAGAGCAAAAGGCCTTCCGTCAGATTGGTCGCCGCCCAGATTTCTTCCGGTGCCAGTTCAAGGGCTTCTGTGGCGGCGTCTATGGCTTCCTGAGGCTTTTTTGCGAAAAGAAGTTCGTAGGAGTATCCACCTAGAAACTGGCTCAACACGAGATACAGAGGCTTTGGATTTTCCACTCCTTTCACGGATTCGCGCACGGCTTGCACGGCTTCCCCGCGCAAACGCACCCGCTCGTCCCCGGTGCTTGCCAGTGCCTGAGCGCGCAAGACAAATGCCAGATTGTATTGTGTGGCAGAATGTTCCTGGGGCGCATCTTTCGGCGTGTGTACTTTCAGCGCTTCCCTGTAGGCCGCCGCTGCCTCGCCGAGGCGGCGCGCCCGGTCCTCTTTTTTGCCGGATTCGGCCTGATAGCTCAATACGATGGCTATGTTGTATTGCGTTTGTGCCCATTCTGCGGGGGCTGTTTGCCGCGAATAGTTCAGCGTTTTTTCGTAGGCTTGCACGGATTCGCCCAGAATGCGTTCGCGCTCTTCTGGTGCACTTGCCAGCGCCAGATCCCGCAGTGCCACGGCCAGATTATACTGCCCGTTCATCCATTTCTCAGGCGCACTCTTCAGCGTATTTATTTCCAGTGCGTTGTTGTAGCTCTGCACGGCTCCGGAGAACAGGCGCACCCGTTCTTGCGCGTCGCTTGCGAGAGAGGCCTGATCGTGTAGCGCG